>NZ_OBEJ01000003.1:300000-546162 GCF_900215575.1 Natronoarchaeum philippinense
TTTATCAAACAGGACGTCGTCCGCGACGAACTTGCACCGATCGACCACGAACTCGAACCGATACCGACGGGCGACCGGGAGGCGATCGTCGACGCCGACCCCGAAGCGCTCGTCCTCGACGTCAACACGGGCGTCGATGCCGACCTCGTCGACCGCCTCGACGCCCTGCAGATCGTCGCCCGCGCGGGCACCGGCTTCGACAACGTCGACGTCGAGGCCTGCCGTGACGCCGGCGTCGAAGTTGTCAACGTTCCCGGCTACTCCACGAACGAGGTGGCGACACACGCGTTTTCCTTGCTACTCGCCTGTCGCCGCACGCTCGTCGAGTACGACCGCGATGTCAAGACCGAGGAGTGGAACTGGATGCCGGACCGTCCATTCCCCCGGTTTTACGGCTCCACGCTCGGCGTCGTCTCCTTCGGGACGATCGCCCAGCGACTGGCCGATCTCACCGCCGGCTTCGACCTCGATCTGGTCGTCTACGACCCCTACGTCGACGAGGAAACGACCGACGAGTACGACGCCGACCTCGTCGAGTTCGAGGAGTTGCTCGACCGGGCCGACGCCGTGACGATCCACGCGCCCCTGACCGAGGAGACCCGCGGGATGTTCGACGCCGAGGCCTTCGAGCGCATGGCCGACCACGCGATCGTCGTCAACGTCGGCCGCGGCGGCATCGTCGACGAGGACGCCCTCTACGAGGCGCTCGTCGACAGAGAAATCTTCGGCGCCGGGCTCGACGTGATGGACGAGGAGCCCCCGACCGGCTCCCCGCTCTTAGAGCGCGACGATGTCGTCCTGACGCCACACGCCGCGTGGTACTCCGCGGACTCCCATCAGGATCTGAACGAAACGGTCGCAGGCGACGTTCGCCGCGTGCTACAGGGTGAAGAGCCCGAAAATCCCGTCCAGCCGAAGGGCTGGTGAGGTGCGATTACCGTCGAGAATCGCGGCGTCGGGGCGACCGGCCGTAACTACTAGTTCCGGTCGATGACCGACTTCGCCGCAGTCGCTTTTTCCTTCCAGCCGTAGCCCTGCTCGTAGACGTGGCGCTTGCTGTCGACAAGTTCCTCGGGTGTTGCCTCCTCGAAGCCGCCCCGCGCCCACGTGCCGGTCTGGTGGAGCCACTCGACGACGTTTTCGCGCGTTTCGTCCCACGAGAGCCCGACCATCTCGTACCACGCGATCAGCGCGAACACGCTGTTGTCGTGACAGCCGGGGACGCTGCCTTCCTCGTAGATCGTCTTGATCGGGTCGTGAGTCGGCGTGCTGACGCGCTCTTTGCGCTCCTCGGGCGTCAGCAGTTCGAGCACGTCGTCGTCCTCGCGGACGCGGTGCTCCCGGCGCAACTGGGAGAGCGCGGCGGCGTGCAGGCCGCTCCAGCGCCCGTCGACGGCCTCCCGAAGGGCTGACTCGGGACGGGGCTCGGCCGAGAGGACCGCGAGCACGTCGGTGTAGGCCTTCTCGACGGTTTCCCAGTCGGTCCCCGAGAACCGACAGCCCGGCTCGTGGAGATCGTTGGTCGTCCGGCAGTCTGGACAGGGATACCCGAAGTACGGCACAACACGCGTTGCTACGCTCGGCACGGCAAAAGGATGCCGATTGCTTACCGGCCGGGCCGGCAGTCTCCAGATCGGCGTCGCCCGCGCCGATCGGTCGTTTTATCGGTGCCCAACCGAAACGGCAGGCCGATGAAGCGGCTCCACGCGCGGTATCCGTTCCTCGATGCCGCCCGCGAGGCGGTCGAACTCGCCGAAGTCGACCTCGCCGAGCTGGTGCTCCGCGACGACGGCGCCGCCGCGGTCGATCGGGCCGTCGAGCGCGTCGACGCCGCGCTCTCGGGCGAGTCCGTCGGGGCGCCACATCGCCGTCCGCGCGTCGAACTGCTATCGTATCCGATCGCTCGCGTGCTCGTCTCGCTCGTCGACGAGCCGGTGTTGCTCCGCAAGTACGCCCACGCCGAGGCTTCGACCGCCCGCGAGCGCTTCGAGGCCGACGCCGACGACGACGCCGAGCTAAAGAGCACGAGCGGCTCGCGGATGACGATCGACCGGCTGCTCGCCGACTTCGATCTGGCTGGCGACGTTCGATCGACCGGCGACGACCAGTATCGCGTCGCGGTCGGTCCCTATCTGCGCCTGTCTGGACAACTCGACGGCGCGGAGTGGCGACTGGCGACGCGCGCGCTCGGCGACGGCGAGGTACCCGTCGAGGAAGCGGAACTGCGTGACTTGCTCGAAGCAGCGATCCGCGAGCGCGTCGCAGACGGGCTCCCACTGCCGGTGCCCGATCCGATCGCGGAGGGTCTCTCGGACGCCGTCGAGCGCATCGAAGAATCGCTGGCCGACCGCCAGCTCAGCACCGACTTCGACGCCGTCGTCCCCTCGCTGTTCCCGCCCTGTATCCGGGCCTTACTGGAGCAGGTCGACGACGGCGAGTCGATCGACGAGCCCGGTCGGTTCGCGCTGACTTCGTTCTTGACGAGTCTCGGAATGGCGCCCGACGCGGCCGCCGATCTCGTTGCGGGCGCGACCGTCGGCGGCGAGTCGATCCGCTATCAGGCTGCCCATCTCGGCGACGAGGACGACCCCGGCTACGCGCCACCCAGTTGCAACTCGATGGTCGCTTACGGACTCTGTGTCGACAAAGACGAACTCTGCGAATCGGTCGAGCACCCGATCACGTACTACGACCGGCGGCTCGACGACGCCGACACCGCGACTGCAGAATCGGAGTAATTAGGCCAGTTCCGGCGTCTCGTCGTCGTTGTCCTCGTTCGCCGTGACTTTCGTTGCGAGCAGGTAGCCGGTGACGGCCATCAGCAGAATGAAGCCGACGATCGTTCCGACCAGCAACTGCCCGCCTTGGGCCGTCAGGCCGCCGTCGGCCGAGTAGCTCGCGCCGACCGCCATCATCGCACCGATCACGACGGCCAGCCCGCCGACCGAGACGCCGATCTCGATCTTTTGCTCGCGCTCTATGTCCATACCTGTTGGAACCCCCGGCCCGGCAAAAAGGGCTTCGGTGGCGTTCTCTCGGCGTAAACCGGTCGGCTCACCGCCCGAGACACTACCACTCGTTGGATTCGAGCCAGCCGCGGCATCGAACCCTCGCACGACCACAAACTGCACCGGAAGTGAAGGGGGTTCGATTGGTCTCTTTTCCCCGAATATCGGCGTATGAGGGATGCTATCCTTATTTCGACTGGAAGACTTACCCGGCTGGATCCCCTATGACATACTATGACGCAAACCGAACACACACCAGCGTCAGACCGGCGAAGGCGGGGGATCTCGAGGGGCAAGAGCGGCGTCGACGAGCGCACGCGGCGGGCGTTCACCGAGCGGATGCGCGTCACGGCGATCGGCGGCGGCACCTACGAGGTCGACAGCCAGAGCGGGCACAGCTACCTCGTCGATCTGGAGGGCGGTCGCTGCACCTGTCCGGACCACGTCTACCGCGGCGAGCGCTGCAAGCATCTCCGCCGCGTCGCCATCGACGTTTCTGAGGGCCGGGTTCCGCCGCCCGGGAAGATGGCCGTCGACTGTGCGGTCTGTGGCGTCGAGTTGTTCGTCGACGAGGGCGCCCACGCGCCACACCTCTGTGGCGACCACGAGTTCGGAGTCGGCGATCTGGTCTACGACCGCGAGACGGGGAACCGGGTGCTCGTCGTCGGAACGCCCGAGCGCCGCGCCGACGACATCTCGATCCGGCGCGGACACTCCGTCGCCGACCACTACTCGAACGCCGACTATCCCGAGGACGACGCCGTCGTCGCGGCCGTCTACCCCCAATCGCTCCAGTTCACGGCGGACGGCCCGGTCCCGCCGTCGCTGACGGTCTACACGTTCCCGCGCTCGCGGCTCTCGCCGTCGCCGCCCGAGCGGTCGGCGGCCACAGCGGCGCCCTGACGGCGATTCGCGGCGGCTTCAGCCAGTTGATCTCCCCCGCCGGCTGCCCACCAGCGTTGTCACCGCGGCTCGATCCGCACGTCGACGCCGTCTTTCGGATGCATCGTCAGCGATCCTCGGAGGTCCAGTTCTCCGTCGTCGACTCGGTCCAGCCGATACTCGCGGGCGATCGTCGCCAGCACGATCGTCGCCTCGGTCAGCGAGAACTGCTTGCCGATACACGAGCGCGGCCCGGCGCCGAAGGGGAAGTAGGCGTAGGTCGGATGATCGCTCTCGGCCCAGCGCTCGGGGCGGAACTCCTCTGGTTCCTCGAAGTACCGCGGGTCCCGGTGGGTCGCCCACTGCGACAGCATGACGAGTGAGCCTGCAGGAACGTCGTAGCCTTCGATCTCGACGTCACGGTCGGGCTGGCGGAACATCGCGTACACCGGCGGGTACAGCCGCATCGCCTCGTCGAGCACGTTGCGGACGTAGGACAGCTCGCGCACGTCGGCGAACGTCGGCCGGCCGTCGACGACCGCGTCGATCTCCTCGTGGACCTTCCGCTCGACTTCGGGATGCTCCGAGAGCAGGTACCACGTGTACGTCAGAGCGAGCGCCGTCGTGTCGTGGCCGGCCAGCAGCATCGTCATCAGCTCGTCACGGACCTGTCGATCGTCGATATCGCCGTCCTCGCGGGCGCGCAGGAGGATCGACAGCAGGTCGCTCCGGTCTTCGACGGCGTCCCGGCGCTCGGCGACGATGTCGTCGATGACCCCCTCCAACGTCTCGATGGCGGCGTGGTACTGGCGGTTCTCCGGCGTCGGCAGCCAGTCGGGGACGACGGCGCGACGCGGTTCCGGCTCGAAGCGCCGCCCCAGCGGTTCGAGGTTTTCTTGGACGATCTGCGTCCGCTCGGGCCCGAGGTCGGCGCCGAACATCGCGTCGACGATGATCTCGACGGTGAGTCGCGCCATCTCGGACTCCACGTCGCGCACCTCACCGGGCTCCCAGCGCGCTGTCAGCGCCTCGGTGCGCTCGGCCATCATGTCCGCGAGGCCGGCGACTCGGTCGGGCGCGAACGCCGGCTGGGCCAGCGTGCGCATATCGCGCCAGAACGTCCCTTCGCTCAGCAGCAGGCCCTGCCCCAGCAGCTCCTCCATCGCGTCGGTCTGGAAGTCGGGCTTGCTGAATCGGTCGGCCTCGTCGACCAGCACCTGCTCGACGCCCGCCGGCGTCGTCACAAGATAGGTCTGCTGGCGGCCCAGCCGGAACTGCGCCACGTCGCCGTAGGCGTCGCGCAGGTCGGTCGCAAACCGAAACGGGTCGCGGGCGTAGTACGGCGTCGCGCCAACCAGCGGGAGGTCCTGTGGGCCGGGCGGCTTCGGGTGCATCGTACGGGAGCTTTGACTGGACAGGTATGAATCGCTCGCTGGTCCGTGAACTGACAGGAACTGCACTGTCGATCGGTCACGAATGGATCTTACACCGAACGGTGATTCAGTAGAATTAACTCACTTGCAAAGCGGATGCGTACCATGTCCCCTCCGACCGACGGTAACCGCCCCGACGCGGGCGTCGCCGTCGCGCAGCGCTATCTCCGGCGTGAACGCCCGCTCAGCGCGCTCGTCGCTATCGTCGTTGCCTCGCTGTTCATCGGAGCGTACCTGTTGACCTCGCTGGTACCCGCGGTCGCCGTCGCCGCGGTGCTGGCCGTCGTCGTCCGCGCACCGGTGCTTCGACCGCACGGAACGGTTCGACTCCGCAGCGACGACGACCCAGAGACAGTACGCACTGCGTTTGCGGGATCGACGCCGCCGGTGCTCGTGTTCCAGTGGGGTATCGCGGACGACGTGACCACGGACGACGACACGGCAACGTACTCCACGTCGTATCTGTTCGGCCTGCGTTCTGCCGATGTGACCGTTCGGACACACACTGAGACGACGACACGCGATGGCGCTCGTGTCGAGCTGAAAGTCACGGCGAGCAATCAGCCGTGGGCGACGTACACTGCGTCCATCCGTGCGGATGGCGATCAGACGCGTATCGATGTCGAATACGACTCCGACCGACGCTTCGGTCTCCGACGCCTTCCCCAGCAACTGTTCGCACACAGATACAGGGACGAGGCGCTCGAAGCGCAGGGGTACACGGTCGTCGAGCGCGAGTCGAACCTTCGATGAGCCCTTACTCGCCCACGTCGTCCAGCCGCGCCTGACTGGAGTGGCCGGTCAGCTCGTCGAAGTCGGTGCCGTCCGAGAGCGCGGTCTCTTTTTTGACGCGGTAGTTGCCGCCGTCCGTGGTGTACAGATCCGCCGGGTGGAAAAAATACCAGTCCTCGCGGTCGAACCGGACGCCGATGCGGGGCTTGGCGCCGAAGTTCTGCGAGAAAAAGACCAGCGCCTCGACCTCCTCGCCGGTGAGATAGATCGGATCGCCGGCGCTGGACTTGGCTTCGATCGCGTAGAAGTCCTCGCCGTTGCCCGCCAGCGCGTCGGGCAGTTCCCGCTCCGTTGCGCTCCCGCTGGCCGGCGCGCGCATCACCGCGAAGCCGGCCTCGTCTAACTTGTTGACGAGTTCGCGCTCGCGCCGGTCGCCTTTCGCGTTCGACATTGACGGAAGGTGGTTCGGGCGACTCTTGAACCCAGTGATTGCGGGGACGGCGCCGAGGGGAGGGACGACGCCGCGTCAGTTCGTCCGTCGCCGCACCGGCGTCACGCCCCGAGCGTCGCAAACGCGAACACGAGCGCGAAGTACGCGACGACGACGGTGATCGCCGTCACCGTCACCGGCGAGACGTGATCGTAACTGCCGTTGTTGCCGTCGACCTCGCCCGAGGAAACGTCCTCGATATCGACTTCGCCGGCCTCGATGGCGTCGCGGGTCGGCATCACCTCGGGGAGGCCCTTGCGACGCGCGTCGAACTTGTTGAGCGCGATGACCGCGACTGTGGTCAGCACGAACGCCAGCGGGAGTGCGACGATCGGACTCCGCAGCCCGAAGCCGTACAGCACCAGCACGATACCGGTGACGCCGGCGGCCGTCGCCGCGAAGGGGATCTGCGTGTTGACGTGGTCGATGTGGTCCGAGCCGGCGAAGATCGAGGACATCACCGTCGTGTCGCTGATCGGCGAGCTGTGGTCGCCCCAGATGGCGCCGCCGAACAGCGTCGCCACCAGCACCGGCAGCACCTCGGGGCCGACGAGCTGGAAGCCAAGCGGGATCGCAAGCGGCGTCAGAATCGCCATCGTCCCCCACGAGGTCCCGGTCGTGAAGGCGACGAACATCGCCGCGATGAAGATGATCAGCGGGAGGAAGCTCCCGGGGATGCCGCTGCCGACCATTATCTCGACGATGAACTCGGCGGTGCCGACGTTCTCGGCGGCCAGCCCGATCGCCCACGCCAGCACGATGATCGCCAGCGCGATCATCATCGTCTTGAAGCCGTCGATGATCGTGTCGCTGGCCTCCTCTAAGTCCATCGTCCGGAAGCCGACCGCGCCGACGAACCCGGTCAGCATGAACGCGAAGGCGCCGTACAACAGCCCGAGCGCGACATCGGTCTCTCGGAACGCCTCGGCGATGTCGACGCCGGGCTGGTGCCCGCCGCCGAGATACCACATCGAGACCAGTCCGACCACGAGCAACACCAGAATGGGCGCGAAGAAGTTCACCAGCGTCGGGTTCTTCTCGCTCGGCTCGCCCACGTCGGCCGAGACATCCGACAGCGGCGTCGCGTCCTCCCGGATCGTGTTCCCGGTCGAGCGCGCCCGCCACTCGGCGTCGAGCATCGGCCCGAAAAACCGCTGGGTGATCGCGATGAACCCGACCATGAAGAAGGCCATGAAGCAGTAGATGTTCCACGGGATCGACTGCAAGAACAGGCCGAAGGCCGTCACGCCCAGCTCGTCGGCGGTAAAGGACGCGGCCTCGAACCCGGTGATGATCATCGACACCTGAAACCCGATCCAGTTCGACACCGGGCCGAACGTCGTCACGGGCGAGGTCGTCGAGTCCAGCGTGTAGGCGTGCATCTCGCGGGACGAGTTGTTGTCCTGTGCGAGCTCTCGCGTCGCGTTGCCCGTGACGACGGTGCTGGTGTACGAATCGAAGAAAATGAACACGCCGATCAGCCACGTGAGGATCTGGGAGTCGCGGGCGGTCGTCACCCGGTCGCCGATCCAGCGTTCGAGCGCCAAGATCCCGCCCGATCTGTGGATGAACGCGGCGCCGGCGCCCATGAACAGGATCAGAATGATGAACTTGGTGTCGAAGGGGGATCTGACGACTTCGACGAGCCAGTCCATCGTCAGCGCCGTGGCGCCGATCGGGTTCCACTCGGCGACCAGCAACGCCCCGATCCAGACGCCGGCGAACAGCGAGATCAACACCTGTCTGGTGGTCATCGCCAGTACGATCGCCAACAGCGGCGGCGCCAGCGCGAGCACGCCGAAGTGTTCGGCCATACGAAGGTATGGACCGATGTATATAATAAAAATTGGGGCAAGTTATCGCAGTACCGACCTCTCTGCTGGCCCAACCGGGGCCTTCGGCTACTGATTCGCACGAAACAGAAGGAAAACTCGTCAGCCGTTCGCCGCAGTGCTACTCTTGATCGAGCAGCCAGACCAGCAACCCTTTCTGGGCGTGCAGGCGGTTCTCGGCCTGATCCCAGACCGCGGCGCTGTCGGACTCCATGACGTCGTCGGTGATCTCCTCGCCCCGATGGGCGGGCAGGCAGTGCATCACCGAGGCGTCGTCGGCGTGAGCGAGCAGGTCGTCGCCGACCTGGAACCCCTCGAAGGCGTCCATCCGAACGTCGCGTTCGTCCTCTTGGCCCATGCTGATCCACACGTCGGTGTAGATCACGTCGGCGTCGGTGGCGGCTTCGACCGGATCGGTCGTGATCGTCGGATCGCCGCCGAGGTCGCGGGCGCGCTCGACCACGTCGTCGTCGATGCCATAGCCTTCGGGCGTCGCCACCGTCAGGTCGATGTCGGTCAGCGCACAGCCCAACATGAACGACTGAGCGACGTTGTTGCCGTCGCCGATCCACGCCGCCTGCACGTCCTCGAAGCTCCCCTCGTGCTCGCGGATCGTCAGCAGGTCCGCCAGCGTCTGGCAGGGGTGGGCGTCGTCGGTCAGTCCGTTGACGACGGGCACGTCGGCGTAGCGTGCCAGTTCGACGGCGTTGGCGTGCTTGAACACGCGGGCCATCAGCACGTCGACGTACCGCGAGAGCGCCCGCGAGGTGTCGCGCAGGGGCTCGCCGCGGCCGAGCTGGATGTCGTCCTCGCCGAGGAAGATGGCGTGGCCACCCAGCTGGGTCATTCCCGTCTCGAAGGAGACGCGGGTTCGCGTCGAGGGCTTTTGGAACAGCATTCCCAGCGTCTGCTGATCGAAGTCGTCGTGCGGCCCCTCGGCCTCGAACTCGGCTTTGTACTCGGCGGCAACGTCGAGCACCTCGTCGAGTTCGTCGCCGGTGAGGTCGTCGATGTCGAGGAAGTGACGAGCCTCCGAGTCGCCGTACTTGCCGGGCGCGCGCCGGCTGTCACGAGCGTCGCTCATTTGTCACCCTCCTGAAGCCGCTCGGCGACATCGACGAGCACGTCGACCGATCGGTCGTACTCTTCGAGCGCGAGGTGTTCGTTGGGCGCGTGGTCGAGATCCGAGTCGCCCGGGCCGTAGGTGACCATCGGGCAGTCCCAGTGCTGGGCGAACACGTTCATGTCGCTGGTGCCGGTCTTGCGCAGCAGGCGCGGGTCGCCGTCGGCCTGCCGGATCGCAACGCGGAACGCCCGGGCCACCTTCGTCCGGGAGCTTTGCATCACGGGCTCGACCTTGTCGTTCCAGTGGACGCTGCCGACGCCTTCGAGGTAGCCGTCGGCGATCTCGCGGACCTCCTCGACGGTGAGCCGCGGCGGAACGCGCAACTGGACCTCCATCGTCGCCTCGACGGAGAGGCCGTCCTCGGTCAGGCCGCCCTTCATCTGGGTGGGCTTGGGCGTCACCTGCTCGAAGACGGGCCCCCACTCGTCCTCCTCGAACTCGGCTTCGACCTGCGACCACCAGCGAATCGCGTCCTGCACGGCGTTGTTCTCGGGCCGCGAGCTGTGACCGGACTCGCTGGTCGCCACGTAGGTACCAGCGAGCAGGCCGCGATAGCCCAGCGTGATGCCGTTCCAGCCGCTGGGTTCGCCGTTGACGACGGCGTCCGGGCCGGAATCGCGGTCCTCGACGACGTGGCGCGAGCCCCGGGAGTCGACCTCCTCGCCGGTGACGCCGATGAAACTCACTCCCGTGCGGACGGCGGCGACGGCCATCGCGGCCAGCGGGCCGGTGGCGTCGACGCTCCCGCGGCCCCACAGCGCCTCGCCCGCGCGGATGCCCTCGTCGTACTCGCTGTCGTCGATCCGGACGGGGATGTCGCCCGGGACGGTGTCGAGGTGAGAGGTCAGTAAGACTGAATCGTCGGCCGGCGCGCGCACGTTGCCGATGTCGTCGATCCAGACCTCGCGGTCGTGGGCCTCGAAAAAGTCGACGAGTCGTTCGGCGACGGCGTCCTCCTCGCCGGTCGGCGAGGGGGTCTCGACGAGGTCGACCAGTAGATCGCGCGCGTCGTCGGCCGAGATGGAGGCGACTGCGGCGCTCACGAGCCATCACCCAGTTCGTCGACCAGCGCGTCGACCACCTGATCGGCGTGCTCGCGCTCGATGGTCAGCGGCGGCAGCAGTCGGAGCACCGACCGGCCCGCGGGCAGCGCGAGGATGCCGTGGTTCAGCGCGAGCTGCTTGAGTAAGCGATTCGAGCCGCGCTTGACCTCGACGCCGACCATGAGCCCCTCG
Source organism: Natronoarchaeum philippinense (assembly GCF_900215575.1). Taxonomy (NCBI): domain Archaea; kingdom Methanobacteriati; phylum Methanobacteriota; class Halobacteria; order Halobacteriales; family Natronoarchaeaceae; genus Natronoarchaeum; species Natronoarchaeum philippinense. The sequence continues at coordinate 310,739 of NZ_OBEJ01000003.1, forward strand.
CCGCGAACGTCCCGCACCGTGTCGCCGAGTTCGGCCTCGATCTCCTCGCGCAGGTACGAGCCGACTTCCGCGGCGTGGGCGGGGACCTCTTCGTCGACGATCGTCGAGACGGTCGCCTCGGCGGCGGCGCTGATGACGGGGCCGCCCGAGAACGTCGAGGCGTGCGAGCCGTAGTTCTCGGCGATCCAGTCGCGACACAGCGTCGCACCGATCGGGAAGCCGTTGCCCAGTCCCTTCGCGCTGGTGAGGATGTCCGGGACGACGCCGCTCTGCTCGGCGGCCCACAGCGTGCCCGTCCGGCCCATGCCGGTCTGGACCTCGTCGAAGATCAAGGCGGCGTCGTTAGCCTCGGTCTCCTCGCGAGCGGCTTCGAGGAAGGACTTCTCGGCGGGGTTGATGCCGCCTTCGCCCTGGATCGGTTCGACGATCACCGCGGCGGTGTCGGCGTCGACCGCCTCGCCCAGCGCCTCGGGATCGTTGTAGGGAACGAACTCCACGTCGCCGATCAGCGGCTCGTAGGGCTCCTTGTACTTGTTCTTCCAGGTGGTCGCCAGCGAGCCCATCGTCCGGCCGTGGAACCCCTGCATCGTGGCGACGATCTTCGAGTCGCCCGTTGCGCTCCGGGCGAACTTCAGCGCGGCCTCGTTGGCCTCGGTGCCGGAGTTACAGAGCCACGTCTTGTCGATGCCGTCGGGCGCCGTCTCGGCCAGCAACTCGTAGATCGCCGTCCGGGACTCGACCGGGTAGGACGCCTGCACGTAGGTCAGGTCGTCCAGTTGGTCGCGCACCGCGGCGTCGACGGCGTCGTGGCTGTGTCCCAGCGGGACGCAGGCGTAACTGGCGCCCATGTCGAGGAACTCGTTGCCGCCGTCGTCGTACAGGTACGGTCCGTCGCCCGATTCGATCTGGATCGGCTTCTCGTTGAAAATGAATCCGCTCATTGTTCTGTCTCCGCTTCTGGTTCGGCGTCCGCATCGTCTGCAAGCGCGCTCGCCGCGATGTGCGTGCCGCCGCCATCGACGGCCGACAGCACCGGCTCCTCGGCGTTGGCGTCCGCGACGACGACCTCGTCGGCACCGTCCGAGAGGGCTTCCTTGGCGGCCATGACCTTCTTGGTCATGAACCCTTCAGCGGCGTCCTCGATCAGTTCGAGCCCGGCGGGGTCGTCGGCCGTCTCGATCAGCGTCGACTCGTCCTCGGGATCTTCGAGGATGCCGGGCACGTCCGTCAGCACGACCAGCGTGGCGTCGAGCGCGCCCGCGACGGCCGCAGCGGCGCGGTCGGCGTCGGCGTTGACGGCAGTGTACCCGCCCGACTTCTCTTCGCCGAGCATCGGCACCGTGACGACGGGGGTGTACTCGCCGGCAAGCAGCGTCTCCAGCAGATCGGCGTTGACATCGGTGATCTTGCCGGAGTGGTCGCCGCGCTTGATCTTCTTCTTGCCGTCCTCGACGACGCGCACGGCCGACTTCCGGCGGCCCGAGAGCACCTTCCCGTCGACGCCGGAGAGCCCGACCGCGTTGACGCCCTGATTCTGCAGCGCCTCGGTGAGGTCGGTGTTGAGCTTGCCCGGCAGCACCATCTCGAACACTTCCATCGTGCGCTCGTCGGTGAACCGTCCGACGACGCCGCCCGGCGTCTCGACGTAGGTCGGCTCCTCGCCGAGTGCTTCGAGCGTGTCGTCGACGGCCGTCGAGCCGCCGTGGACGACCACCACGTCTTCGCCCTGCGATACGAGTTCCGCAACGTCGGCCAGCGCTCCCGCGGGGTCGACCGCGCGCGCGCCGCCGATCTTGAGTACCGTTGTCATGAGAATCTCCTTGTTGTACGTTGAAATCAGGCCGTCGGATTCAAAACTGACGGTTTGCGCCGGGTAACGGCCGGCGCGGGCCGATCTACGGCGCGCCGACTGGGTGGAGCCCTTGGAACTCCAGCCCGGCGGTCTCCTCGATGCCGAGCGCGACGTTGGCGGCGTGGACGGCCTGCCCGGCCGATCCCTTCATCATGTTGTCGATGGCCGAGAACACGACCACGCGCTTGTTCGAGGGGTCGAGCTCGAAGCCGACTTCGCCGTAGTTGGTGCCCGCGACGGCCTTGGGCTCGGGGTAGCGGTAGACGCCGCTCCCGCCCGCGGCCATGCGCATGAACGGCTCGTCCTCGTAGGCGCCACGGTAGGCGCTCCAGAGGTCGCCCTTCGAGACGGGCCCGTTCGGGAACACGTGTGCCGTCGCCGATGCGCCGCGGGTCATGTCGACCGCGTGGCAGGTGAACGACACGTCGAGGCCGAGGAACTGTTCGATTTCGGCCTCGTGGCGGTGGCCCGTCGGCGCGTAGGGGCGGACGACGCCCGAGCGCTCGGGATGGCTGGAGGCGTCGCCGCCGCCGGCGCCGCCCTCCGAGGAACCGACCTTCACGTCGACGACGACCTGCTCGGAGCCGTCGAGCACGCCGTCCTCGATCAGCGGGTGCAGGCCGAGGATCGTCGCCGTGGCGTTACAGCCCCCTGATGCGATCAGTTCCGCACCTTTCAGGTTCTCGCGGTTGATCTCGGGAAGCGCGTACTCGGCTTCCGCGAGCAGTTCGGGGCGGTCGTGGCCGTCGTACCATTCGTCGTACTGCGCTTCGGCGTCGAGTCGGAAGTCAGCCGAGAGGTCGACGACGGTGTCGGCGGCCGCTTGGAACTCGTCGATCTGGCCCATCGAGACGCCGTGTGGCGTCGCGGTAAAGAGCACGTCGACGCTCTCTAACTCCTCGGGGTCGGTAAAGCGCAGATCCGAGTGAGTGCCACGCAGGTTCGGATGGACCGATCCGACGGACTTCCCGGTGTAGGACCGGCTGGTCGCCTGCGCGATCTCGAACTCGGGATGGCCCGCGAGCAACCGTAGCAACTCGCCGCCGGTGAAGCCGCTCGCGCCGACGACGCCCGCCGTGAGCGCCGCCTCGTCGTCGGCGCTCATTGTGCGGTCACCTCGGTTTCGGCCTCGGCTTTCGCTTCCAGCCAGTCGACGACTTCCGCGGCGACATCGATGTCGGTGGCATCGGCGAGCGCCTTGAACTCGACGGTGTGGTTGACCTCGTGGACGGTGTAGCCGGTTGGCTCACCCTCCTCGTCGACGCCGACCTCCATCAGGTCGACGCCGAGCAGGCCGTTTCCGACCGCTTCGCTGGCCTCCTCGACCAGCCGCTTGGCCTCCTCGTCGAGTTCGAAGGCCTCGGTTTCGGCGCCCTGTGCGGCGTTGGTCAGCCAGTGGTCCGAGGAGCGAACCATCGCGGCGACGGGTTCGCCGTCGGTCGCCAGCACGCGGATGTCACGGCCGGGCTTCTCGACGAACTCTTGGACGTAGAACACCTTGTGCTCGTAGTGGCCCAGCGTCGCCTTGTGTTCGAGCACCGCTTCGGCGGCGCTGCGGGAGTCGATCTTGGCCATCAGGCGGCCCCACGACCCGACGACGGGCTTGAGGACACAGGGGTAGCCGAACTTCTCGATCGACTGCATCGCCGACTCCTTGGTGAAGGAGACTTCGGTGTTGGGCGTCGGGACGCCCGCCTGCTCCAGCGCCAAGCTGTTTTTCACCTTGTCGGCGCAGATCTCAGCGGTCTCGGGCGCGTTGACGACCGGCACGTCGTAGGCCTCGCAGAACTGCGTGGCGTAGAGACTCCGGCTGGTCGCCAGACAGCGATCGAGCACGATGTCGACGTCCTCGAACGCTTCGGGGGCGTCGCTGAGCGAGAACTGCTGGTCGCGCACGTCGATCTTCGTGACCTCGTGGCCACGGTCGCGCAGCTCCGAGAGCAGCAGTTTCTCGTCCTTGCGGATCCTAGAGTAGAGCAGTCCGACGTTCACGCGAACCACCCCGAAGCGAGGGCGAGCTCGGAACTGCGTGCAGTTCCGGCGTACACGTTACTCCCCCCAGTCCTCTTCCAGCTCGGGGGCCTTCTCGAGGACTGGTGGGTTGGTGTCGGTGACCTCCAGCTCGGCGCCGCAGGTCGTACAGTCGACGATCTCTCCAACTTCGAGGTTGTCGTGCAGGGACACCTCGGCCCCGCATTCGACGCATTCTGCCATTGTACTCCCCACTCGTACCCCTATCTACTTAAATCCTCCGAAAGTGTCGGCGAAAATAAACGCGCAGACTACCGTCTACGGGGTTAAGAAAGCGTCAGGGTCGCGGTTCGCGCATCCAGTATCAGTTCTGGAATATATTATCACTCCCCTCGCGGGGATCGCGCCCGTGGTCGTCGACCGACCTGCGGCGACGCTCGCCGCCGGACGGCGAACGGTCGCTCAGACATACTCGCTCACCTCGTCGTCGAGCAGGTCTTCGGCGTCGGCCAGCGTCGTCCGGCGTTCGTCGACCGCCGTCGCGTCGGCGTCGACGCCGTCGGTCGCTCGGTCGAGGTGACTCGCGACGGCTGCCGGCGCTGGCCCGCCGACGGAATCGCGCGAGGCGACGCTTTCGGCGGGGTCGAGCGCGGCCTCGACGGCCGCGGGATCGACGTACTCGCTCAGCGGTTCGTCGAGCACTTCCTCGGCGGCGGCCTCGACGGCCTGCAGGTCCGCGCCCTTTTCGGACGCCACCGCAACGACCTCGTGAGCCGTCCGGAACGGCAGTCCGTGGGCCGCGAGCAGGTCCGCGACGCCGGTCGCCGTCGAGAATCCTTCGCCGGCGGCGTCGGCAAGCGCGTCTTCGGGCCACTCGGCGGTGCTGATCGCCCCGCCGACCACGTCGGCCGCCTCGACGACGGCGTCGACCGTCTCCCACGCGTACGGCGTCGCGTTCTGCAGGTCGCGGTTGTACGCGCGGGGCAGTCCCTTCAGCGTCGTGAGCAGACCGTTGACCCCCGCTGCGGCGTCGCCCGCGGTCGAGCGCACCAGTTCGAGCGTGTCGGGATTTTTTTTCTGGGGCATGATCGACGAGGTCGAGGCGTAATCGTCGTCCAGCTCGACGAAGCCGCGATTTGCGAAGAGCACCACGTCCTCGGCGATCCCCGACAGCGTCGTCGCCAGCGCGGCCAGCGCGCTCACCGACTCCAGCAGGAAGTCCCGCGTCGAGGAGGCGTCCATCGAATTGCCGACGACCGACTCGAACCCGAGCAACTCGGCGGTGCGCTCGCGGTCGATGTCGAACGTCGTGCCGGCGAACGCCGCGGCGCCGAGCGGCGAGCGGTTTACTCGGCCGTAGGCGTCGAGCAGGCGCTCGGTGTCACGAGCGATCGCCTGCTCGTACGAGCAGAGCCAGTGGGCGGCCGTCGTCGGCTGGGCGGGCTGGAGGTGCGTGTAGCCCGGCATCACGGTGTCTGTGTGCTCAGCGGCGACCTCCAGCAGCGCTTCGCGCAGCGCGACGGTCGTCTCGGCGGCGTCGAGCAGGTCCTCGCGCAGGCGATGGCGGATGCAGGTCGCCACTTCGTCGTTGCGCGAGCGGGCGGTGTGCATCTTGCCGCCGTCGGCGCCGACGCGCTCGATCACGGCCGTCTCGATCGCCGCGTGAACGTCCTCGCCCTCGGGCAGGGCGCCGTGGCCCGCAGCTTCGATGTCGTCGAGGGCGTCGAGGATCTCGCCGGCCACGTCGGCCTCGATAATCCCCTGTTCTGCAAGCATCACCACGTGCGCGCGATCGACCGCCACGTCGGCGGCGAAGATCCGCCGATCGGCGTCCATCGAGGAGAGGAACTCCCGGGCGGGCCCGCCGCTAAAGCGGTCCCTGCGCACCACGTCGCCCGACTCTGTCTCGGAATCTGGAGTCCTCTCTGTCATCTCTCAGTCCTCGTCGACGCCGTCGACCACGGAGTTTGCCAAGCGACCTTGGAAGCCGTGGTACTTGGCGACGCCAGTGGCGTCCTTCTGGGTGATGCCCTGTCCTTCGACGGTTTCGGTGTTGAAGGAGGCGGCGTCCTCGGAGTACGCGGCGTACTCGCTCTCGCGGCCGACCGCGCGGGCGCTGCCGCCTTCGAGCTTGATCGTCACCGTACCGGTCACGCGGGACTGGGTCTCCTCGATGAAGCCTTCAAGCGCGCCGACGAGGGGTGCGTCGATCAGGCCCTGATAGGCCTTCTTCGACCACTGCTGGTCGATCTGGGACTTGAACTCGCGTTCCTCTTGGGTGAGAACGAGCCCTTCGAGCGCCTCGTGGGCGTTGAGCAGCACTGTCGCGGCGGGGTGCTCGTAGTTCTCGCGGACTTTGAGGCCGAGCATACGGTCTTCCATCATGTCCGTGCGACCGACGCCGTAGGCGCCCGCCAGCTCGTTGAGATACTCGATCAGCTCGACCGGGCCCAGATCGTCGCCGTCCCCAGCCGGCGGCTGGGGGCTCGTCGGGGTTTCCCCGACGGTGTCGAGCGCGACGGGCTCGCCGTCCTCGAACTCGATCTCGACCAGTTCGGTGCCGTCGGCGTCGCCGGGAGCGTCGGTCCACTCGTAGATATCCTCCGGCGGGACGTAGTCGGGCTTCTCTAGGTCGGCGCCCTCGACCGAGCGGCTCCAGAGGTTCGTGTCGATCGACCAGTCGCCGTCGTTACCGCTCTGGACGGGCAGATCGTGCTCCTCGGCGTACTGCATCTCCCACTCGCGGGTAAGTTCGAGCTCGCGTACGGGCGCGATCACGTCGAGATCGGAGTCGCGCCAGACGGCCTCGAACCGGAGCTGGTCGTTGCCCTTGCCGGTACAGCCGTGAGCGACGGCGTCGCAGTCGTTCTCGATCGCGGTCTCCAGAATCGCGTTGGCGATCACGGGACGGGCCATCGCGGTGCCCAGCGGGTAGCCCTGATAGGTCGCGTTCGCTTTCAGCGAGTCAAGGCACAGCGTGGCGAACTCCTCTCGGGCGTCGACGACGTGGGTCTCCACGTCGAGCGCTTCGGCAGTCTCTTCGGCTTCCTCGAACTCTTCTTCGGGCTGGCCGACGTCGACGGTGACGCCGATCACTTCGTCGTATCCGTACTCTTCTTCGAGCAGTCCGACACAGACGGTCGTGTCGAGGCCGCCCGAAAATGCGAGTGCCACGCGTTCCATTGGTACCTGAATCCAATCTTCGGACGGTATTAAGTTCTTCCTTTTTGATTATGAAAGAAACGCGCAGAGATGTCTATAGGCAACGAAAAGAGTTCTCAGTTGTTCGCTGAAGCAACCGGGTCGTAGTGTAGAGTAGTAGTGGGCCTAAAAGAGGCCCCGTCGAAGTCGTCGTCGCAGGAAAGCGCCGGCGGACTCACGGCTCTCCCGGACGGCGAGCGTCGGGACGGTGTGAGTCGTCGCCATGTTAGAGGAACGTACTTCGCTTGTGCTATTAAAAACTTCCGTGTTACCGCCGGAATACGGCATCGAGAGGACTGTACGGGCAGAATTGGTGTGTGAATAGACAGCACGAACTGGCTGCGTCCGATTCGGAAGCGAGAGCCCACGCAGCCAGCGGAGGGGGTCAGCGGGGAGAGCGATGAGGGGCAGTCAGTGTGCGGTCGCGACGGTCAACACGCTTGCGAGCGATCGCGCTCACCCGCGGCGACGCCGAAGCCCGATCGCGGCCGCGCCGGCGGCGCCGAGGGCGGCGGCACCGACGCCGAAGCCGGGAAGGCTATCGGCGATGCCGCCGTCGGTGGCGCTCATCGTCGCCTCGAAGCCGTCGAGCGACGTGCCGGCGTCCCACGTGGCGCTCGCCCCGTCCTGCGAATCGGGGGCTGGCGTCGCGTTCGAGAGCTCGTACCCGCCGGGTGCGACGAGCACGAACGGTCGGTCGGTATCGTAGCCGCTCGCAAACGGCTCGGACACGACCAGTTTACCGTCCTCGACGGCCGCGAGGTTCGTCCACGTCGCGCTCAGTCGGACGACGCCGACATCGCCGGTTCGTTCGAGGTCGATGCTCGCGCCCTCGACGGGCACTTCCATCTCCCTGTCGACCTCGCCGTTGGCGTTCTCCGCGACGGCGTCGAGTCGGGTCGCGTACCGCCGAGTCGCGTTCTCGCGTGCGCTCTGGTCGTTCTGGAGCGACTCGAACGCGTCCTGTTCGGCCTGCTCGGTCAGATTGTACGTCGAGACCAGCGTGACGACGGCGTCGCCGTCGTCCTGTACCTCGACGACCATCGACGGCTCGGCGGCGCCGGACTGTTCTTGTGCGCTCGCCGCCGGAGCGACCGCCCCGACCGTTAGCGCGGCGACGAGTGCGATAGCGACGGCTCTGTGTGTCGTTGACGTCATACTCATCGAAGAGGGAGAGCTGAATTACAGGCTGGCCGTGGTGTTCGTCTCGGCGTCGGCGCTGACGCCGTCGTCGACCGACACGCTCCCGTCGGTCGTCGAGTTGGCGTCGACGCTACCGCTGTCGGCGTCGACGCTCGTGTCACTATCGATGCCGACGCTGGTCTGGTCGGCGTCCGAGTCGGACTGGTTGTCTGTGCCGGCGCTCGCGTCACCGTCGGCGTCAGCCCCGATTTCGAGGCCGGGCACGTCGACGCTGACCGAGCCGTTCGCGCTAACGTCGACCTGCGCGGTCGCGCCGACGTTCGGGCCGGCGATCGAGCGCGCGATCTCGGAGACGTTCTGGCCGCCGAGTTCGCTGGCGCGCTCGCGCAGCGTCACGATGGCGTCGACGTCGACGCCGTTGTCGGCGAGCACGTCCTCGGGGAGCCCGCGAGCGACCGTTTCGGTGTCGGCCGTGAGGTTAGCGACGGTTCGTTTCTCGGCCGCGACGACGGCCATCTCGGCGCGGAACTCGCCTTCCGTCATCGTGCCGTTGTCACGGGCCTCTCGCAGGCGCTCGGCGCGCTGTTCGAGATCGTCGACGCGCTGGCGAACCTCTTCGAGCTGGTCGCCGACGACGTCACTTCGGGCCTCGGCGCTCGCGTTCTGGGCGATCCGGACCCCGAACGCGCGCTCTTGGACCTCGCCTTCGAACTCGGCCTCGGTGACGCCGACGACGCCGGCGAACTGCTCACCGGGAGCCACACTACTGTTTGCGCTCGCCTGTGCCTCTGCCTGCGTGCTTGCCTGAGCGGGCGACTGGCCAGTCGCGCCCACGGGAACCGCAACCGCGGACGTGACCAGCGCGACCAGCACCATCAGGGTCGTCGTTCGTCGCATTGCATCCCCTCCTTGTGGCGGGAAGTACGTATAAAGGGGCGATTCTGACACCGAATCAACGTCCCTTGCGTCGAATCAACGCGGATTAAAAACCGCTCACGTATGGCGATTATCTCGAATTAAGTCTGATGGGATGGCTAAACCGTCGGTGGTTTTATAAACTACTTTCGTCGTCCTCGTCGGGAAGCTTCAGGACGTTCTCGCGGCCGAGTCGGAACGACTCGATCGTCCCCGCCTCGCGCATCTCGCCGACGACCTGACTGGTCTTTGCCTCCGTCCAGCCAGTCTCTTCGACCAGTTCCTGCTGGCGCATGCGGCCGCCGTTTCGCTCCAGCGCACGCCGCACGCGCTCGTCGTTGCTCAGCAGGTCCGGCGGCGGGTCGTCCGCGGCGTCGCCGTCGGGTTCGGCGTCGGCCGCGGCCTCCTCTCCTCGTCCCGCGGCGCCGGGCTGTTCGTCGGACGCCGTATCCTCCGGTTCGTCAGCGGCATCGTGCGACGGCACAGACGCCGTCGAGTCGTCCCCGTCCTCGTCGTCCCGTCCCAGCAACGCGATACCGCCGCCGGCCAGCGCCAGCACCGCGAGCGCCAGCCCGACCCAAAGCACCGGCCCGCGAGCACCGCCGTCGGCGATCCCGCCCGTCCCGCTGTCGTCACCGGAGCTGACGATCACGCGCGGCTCGTCGCCGACGAAGTCGGTCTGCGAGCCGTACCAGAGCGCCGCCCGGTCGCGGCGCTCGTCGGCGTCCGGCCGCGACTCGACGAGGTCGTACCCGTCGGGCCACGCGACCAGCAGGCGCGTCTGGTCGTTCAGGAAGAAGCCGCTGATGGCGTCGCCGATCCGCAGCCGCTCGCCGTCGACGACTGCGAAGTTGCCCCACGTGAACGTGTAGGTCAGGACGCCGTACTCCTGTGGGATCGTTTCTGTACGGGCGCTGACGCCGAACTCGCCGGCGCTCATCTCCCGTCCGGTGGCGTTTTCGGCGCTCGTGACCGTCTGGTTCATCCGCTGGGCGAAGCGCGCGGTGTACTCGTCGGGGTTGGCCGCGACATCCGACTGCAACTGCTCGAACGCCTCGGTCTCGTTGTCGGTCTGGAGTTCAGTCCAGTACTCGATCTGCCAGTGGGCCGTCCCGTTCGCGTCGACCTCGACGGTCAGGCGAACGCTGTCGGGGTCGATCTCCTGCTGGAACGCCGCTCCGACTGGTGGCCCGCCGGCTTGGGCGGTTGCGGCGTCGAGCTGAGCCGGGCGCTCGGCGCTCGGCGACGCCGCCGAACTCGCACCGGCGGCTGCCGCGGTGCCCGCTGTGATCCCCCCTCCGACGAGTGCGAGCACCAGTACCAGCGCGACCGCGACCGAGGCTGGTCGGCTCCCGCGTCTCTCGTCGTCCCGTTCGGCCGTCGCTCTCAACTGCATACTCGTCGGGACTGCTCGCCCGGCCGCATAAAACGTTCCGGCTCCGAACCGGACGCTACGGCGTCCGACAGGTCCGTTGACGAACAGGTAGTCCGGAACCGGGGGCTACTGCGGTTCCGGATCGAACAGGTCCGGCCGTTCCTCGCCCGTCGCGTTGACCGTCGCCATACAGCCCTTCCGGCCGGTCCGGCTGAGCGCGTGGTCGACCAACTTGACCGTTCCGGGCACCGGGAACTCCATCGTGGCGACGGCGGTACTGCCCGGCGCCACCGGCTTGGTCTGGACGTTGTGATCGGGATCGGAGCTGAGCGCGCCTTCGGCCCACAGATCGGCCCAGACGTTGCCGATCGGGTGGAAGCTGCTGGTGAGGTTCGGGCCGCCGGTGACCATGAACACGCGGGCGGTCTGGTCCGTTTCGAGTTCGGCGGCGTGGCCGTAGCCGTCGGGCGTCATCGCGTAGGCTTCGCCGTTCATCACGACGTAGGTCGGCTCCTCGGCTGCCATCGCGTCCATGTCGAACCCGTGGTGGCCCTCGGCGCCGGTCTCTTTGTCGGTGTAGAGTTCGTGCTGGCCGATGTACAGTTCCTCGTCGACCTCTGGGAGGCCCTCCTTGGGCTCGACGAGGATCATGCCGAACATGCCCGCGCTGATGTGCATGTCCATGTTCGGGACGGCGCAGTGGTAGATGAACGCGCCGGGGTACTGGGCCTCGAACTTCAGGCTCGCCGTCTCGCCCGGGGAGGTCATCGTCGCTTCGGCGCCGCCGCCCGGCCCGTAACAGGCGTGGAAGTCGACGTTGTGGGGCAGGCTGTTTTCGGCGGGGTTCTCGAAGGTAAGGTTGATCGTGTCGCCCTGTCGGACCCGGATCATCGGTCCGGGCACCTGCCCGTTGTAGGTCATGTACTCGAACGTGACGCCGTCTTCGACCTCGGCGGTCACTTCTTCCGGACGCAGCGTCACGTCGACCTCCGCGGGCTCGTTCCGCTCGATCGGACCGGGAATGTCAGTCGGATCGGCGGCGACCCGGTCGGCGTCGAGCGTCGGCGCGGTCTGCTGTGGCTGGGTGTCGGTCTCGTTGGTCGGTTCTTCTGCCGCCGGTTCGGCCGTACAGCCCGCCAGTGCGAGGCCGGACATCGCGCCCGCCCCCTGCAGCACGCGGCGTCGGTTGGTGTCGAACATTGGTGGGTCCTCCTACATGCACAGATTGGCGGTATGATCACATCAAACGGCGAAACGATTCCCATTCCTCTGGGTGAGAGGCGAATATGTTCTCGCCTATGGTATAAAGATGCGCAGTAATAGATGACCGGTAACCAATGGCCTTCGAATGGCGGGTGGCCGAGAGACGAGGTCGCCGTGACCGACCGCGTCGGCCGGTCAGTCGTCGCTCTCTACCATCACGCGATCCGAGACGACCTGCTCGTCGGGGTCGGTACTACTGGACCGCACAGTCCGAAGCTTCTCGACGACATCCCAGCCGAAGAGCGCGGTGCCGACGATGATCAGCGCGTCGCCGGGCATGCGCGCCCAGAACAGCGCTTGCACGAGTGGGCGCTCGTAGAACGCCACGCTGCGGGCGACGGCGTAGCTCTCGGTGAAGGCGGCTTCCAGCTGGAGGAAGCCGACCGGTAGCACCGACACGAACACCATCAGCGCCAGCCCGACGTTCCAGCACCAGAACGCCGCCCGGAGCCGCCGAGCCGACCAGTTCGCGCTCTCGGTCGTGATCCGCAGGATGTAGGTTGCCATCCCCAGCGCGAGGAAGCCGAAGGCGCCGAACATCGCGGCGTGGGCGTGGCCCACCGTGAGGTAGGTGCCGTGCTCGTAGTAGTTGATCAGCGGCAGGTTGATGAAGAAGCCGAGCACGCCGGCGCCGACGAAGTTCCAGACGCCGCTTGCGACGATGAACGCGAAGGGCAACTTGTAGGGGAACGACTCCCCGGCGTCGGCCATCGCGCGGTACTCGCCGATGGCTTCGAACAGGATGAACATGAGCGGGATCAGCTCCAGCGTGGAGAACACGCTGCCCAGCGGGATCCACACGTCGGGCTGGCCGATCCACCAGTAGTGATGCGAGACGCCGATGACGCCGCTGCCCATCACCAGCAGCGCTTCGAGGCCGACGGCCTTCTCCGCCGAGCGTTTCGAGAGCAGGTTCATCGAGACCAGCGTCAGCCCGACGATGGCGACGATGAAGAACTCGAAGGCGCCCTCGACCCACATGTGGACGACCCACCAGCGCCAGAACTCGGTGGTGACGATGTTGGTGTCGGGGGTGTAGAACATCCCGGCCATAAACAGCAGGCCGATCGACCCGCCCGCGTACAGGATCATGTGCGCGAGGCCAAAGCGGGGCTCACGATCCAGCAGCGGCTTGAACCCGCGGGCGACCAGTACCGCCCAGATGCCGAAGCCGGCGAGTAGCCCGACCTGCCAGACGCGGCCGACTTCGAGGTACTCCAGCCCCTCGTTGCCGAGTAGCCACCACAGGTTCTCGGGGAGGTAGCCGTTGGCGCCCAACCAGATGCCGGTCATGCCGCCGACCGTGACGACGACGAGCGCGCCGAGCAGTCCGTAGACGTACCGTTTCTGGTTCTTCGGCTCGTGGCCGGTCAGCAGCGGGCCCAAAAAGAGCCCGGCGCCGAGCCACAGCGTGGCGATCCAGAGCACCCCGAGGTCGATGTGCCACGTCTTGGCCATCGCAAAGGGAACCCACTGGAGAATGTTGAACCCGAGCAGCTCGCCCAGTCCGAAGAAGGCGTCGCGCTCGATGTAGAAGTGTGCGAGCAGCCCGCCGAGCAACACCTGCGCCAAGAACAGCAGCGCAGACACCGCGACGAAGCCGAGCGCCGCGATCTGGCTCGGCGTCAGGTCGATGTCGTCGGGGTGGGGTACGTCGATCCCCTCGGCACTCGGCTCGGCTAGGTCGATCGACCGGTAGAGGTAGACGCCAGCGCCGGCGCCTGCGACCAGCAACACCATGCTGATGACGCTCCACGTCAGCGTCGCGCCGGTCGGGACGTTGCCGGCGTCGGGGACGTAGGGCCACTCGTTGGTGTAGCTGTGGTCGGTGCCCGGCCGGTCGGCGTGGGCGATCCACGCGGTCCACATCGCAAAGTCGGCGAAGTCACGGGCTTCCGACTCGGATTCGATCATCCCCTCGGGGACGCCGCGCTCGGCCGAGCCCTCGTGATACCGCTGGACGTACTCCTCGCGGACCTGCTGGTGGGCGTACAGCTCGGCCGCGGAGTACTGGATCGTCCCGCTCGACCCGGTCGTCTGCAGTTCGTCCTTGACAGCGGCGTCGATCGACGCTTGCTCGCCGGCGTCGAGCGCCTCGTACTCGGCGCCGTGGCGCTCGTCGGCGTAGTACGCCTTCATGTACTGGGTCTTGAGCTCCAGCGCATCTGCGGTGTAGTCCTCACCGTAGTACGCGCCGTTGCCCAGAATCGACCCGTGGTTCATCAGCCCGTTCGACTGGAACGTCTTCTTGCCGTCCTGTACCTGTTCGGCGGTGACGACCGTCTGCCCGTCCGGCCCGACGACCGTCTCGGGGATCGGCGGCTCCTGCTGGTAGGCCAGCGCCGCGCCGGCCCCCATGACGATCAGATTGGCGACGAAGACGACGACGAGCGCCTTCGCCAAGGTCTGTCTCGTGACTTGCATCGCCCGACAGTTCGGCGTCCCGGTTTTTCTACGCCGCTCCGGTTCCCGTCGGGCGAAACCCCGCCCGAACGTGTTCGACCCGACCCGGTCGTTCCAGCCGGTCTGTGCCGTCTTTCGGACGACGCCGCCGATCGAACCGGCCGATGTCTTTTTGTCGCCACCGGGGAAACGGTGGGCCATGATGAACACACGCGGGGACATGGACGTCGACGGACTGCTCCGGATCGTGCTCGTGCTCGTGATCTTGCTCCTCGTCTTGGAGATCGTCGGCGAGGTGTTCGGCCTGCTGCTCGGCGTTCTTGGGTTCCTGCAGCCGCTGGTTCTGCTGGGACTTCTCGTGTTGCTCGTGCTGTGGCTCACCGACCGGCTGTAAGCACCGCCACGGCGGCGTCGCGCCGATAATCGCTACGCTCTTTTCGGCCCACCCGCTACACCGACCGTGTTCAGCCTGAACGCTCCCGTTCCCGGACAGGTGTCCGCACTCGCCTCGCGGCTCCACCCCGAGCTGGTCGGCTTCGACTCGATCCGGGATCGCCACTCGATTCTCGTCAAGCGTCTCGGCGACGGCGACGATGTCGGCGGCTTCTATCCCCTCGCAGAGCAGGCCCGCCGGTCGCTCGCCGGCGCACCCGCTGTCGAGGCTCGGATCTCCGAGATCGACATCTTCGAGGACCCGCCCAACGGCGCCGCGCCGGTCGTGTATCTCGCCGTCGAGAGTCCCGGACTCGATCGGATCCACCGCACGCTCGTCGACGATCTGGGCGCGATCAAGGGGTTGGAGGGCCCCGACTACACGATGCACGTCACGCTGGCGCGGGGCGGGAATCTGGAGGCGGCGCGGCGTCTCGCCGAGCGGGAGATCGAGCCGATCGAGTGGACGGTTTCAGAACTGGAGTTCTGGGATGCGAGCCGGGCGGAAGTGGTGCGGACGGTGTCGCTGCCGGCGTAGAATACTGGTCACCAGCAGATTTTTGCGAACTGCCCAACAACGTCATTCTATGAGCCTCACGACTGATGACTTCGCCGAGTTCATGGGAGAAGATCCAGAAGACGACGAGGATGTCCCGCTCGGTGATGCCCTCGACGAGCTAGCTGTCGATGTCGAAGTGGATGCAGTCGAGGCCGTACGGGATGTCCGCGAGCGATTATGAAGGTCCTTCTGGACACAAACGTTCTCGTTGCGGCGGTCACTCGTGACACGGACCGTTCTGTCGATGCTATCGAATTGCTCAACAGCGCTGACGAGACGTACGTCTCCGTACTGAACCTGATGGAACTGCGAAGCGTGTTGACGAAAAAGAAACAGTTCGAGCGGGATCGGATCGAACAAATCGAGGACCGGATCACGTCCCGTGCTACAGTCACATTTCCCGACGCCTCGGATGTCGTTGCGGCTAATCGCCTGCAGTCCGAGACGCTCCTGTATCCGATGGACGCGCTCGTACTCGCTGCTGCTGATGCCATCGACGCGACGCTCGTCTCGTTCGATGTTGAACTCGTCGACCAAGGTGCAAAACTCCCAAGCAACGTGCTCTGATAGAGGGTCGTATCACTGGAGTTCCTCCGCCGGGCATTGGGCAAAAAATCGTCTCGCTTCCGGCTTAGTGATGCCGATCCTGCAATCAATCCCGCCGTGTCGGCGTCCTACGGCCGCGGCGGCTCGCCGTCGTACTTTTGGTGGTCGTTGTAGAAGTTCAGCATCGCAAACTTGAGTTTCTCGGGATCGACATCGAGCATTTCGTCGCGCTCCTCGGGCGGGAACGCGTCGCGGACGCTGTATTTCCCGAGTTCGCGTTCTTTCTCCTCGGTATACCGAGCGTCCAGCAGCGCGCGGACGCCGACATCTTCCGGCGAACGCAGCACCCGCCCGAGCGCCTGTCGCGTCTTGCGGATCGTCGGAATCTCGACGGCGTAGCGCCACCCGGCGTCCGAGACGCCCGCTCGGTCCCCGAAGGAGGCGTCGTAGGCGTCCTGCACGGCGTCGGCCCGGTCGTCGAGATGGGGGTAGGGGACACCGACCACGAGGACCGTGTTCGCGTCGTCGCCGTCGAAGCTCACGCCCTCAGCGAGCGTGCCCCACAGCGAGGTCAGCAGGACGCCGTCGTCGCCCTCGGTGAACGTCTCGCGTAGCTCCTCGGCGCTTTGGCCCGGTTCGTCGAGATAGCGCGTCGCGTCGATTCCCTGCAGGTGACTGTGGTACCGCTCGGCTTCGCTGTAACTCGGGAAGAAGGCGAGCACGTTGCCCGGCGTGAAGCGCACGGCGTCACGGAGCACGTCCGCGACGGCCTGCTGGACCTCGGGATCGCTCCGATCGCTGGCGAACAGCGGCGGCGTCCCGACGGCGTAGGTCCGCCGATTTTCCTCGGGGAACTGCAGGCCGTAGGCCAGTGTCACCGGATTCGAGAGGCCGAGCACGTCGGAAAACACGTCGAACGGGCGCAGCGTCGCGCTCATCAGCACGCTGGCGTGGACCTGGTCGAACAGCGTCTCGGTCACCTCGCGGGGGATGCAGTTGTACAGTTCGGCGCGGCCGTACACGTCGCCCGTTCCGGCGTCCCGGCGCACCGAGACGACGGGGTACTGTCCGAGCTCGGTCCCCTCGGACATCCACGCGTCCAGAAACGCGGCGGCCTGTAGCGTCTGGCACTCCTGTCGGGTGCTCGACTCGCCGTTCTTGTAGGCCTCCTCGTAGCGCTCGTCGAGCGTTCGGCCGAGCTTCTGGGCGGCCTCGATGTCGCCGTCGATCCCCTGCCCGGAGTAGGCCTGCAGGAACGTTCTGGTGAGGTCGTCCCGACCCTCTTCGTTGGCGATCGCAACGTCCTCCCAGTTTTCGTCGATCTGCTCGCGCCCGCCGAACTGGAAGGAATCGTCGTAGGTCTCGACCAGCGCGTCCCGGAACGCCCCGATCACGTTCTGTGCGCGCTCTGCGCGAGGCTCGTCCGAATCACGCAACTCGTCGACGGCGGCGTCGAGCGTGTTTTCGGTGAGCGTACGGGTGGCGTGATCGCGGGCAGCACCCTCAACGTTGTGAGCCTCGTCGAAGACGGTGATCACGTCCTCGGGATCCCGACCGAGCCACCGGAAGAACTGCTCGCGGATCATCGGATCCAGTAGGTGGTGGTAGTTACAGACGACCAGATCGACGCCCTCGATGCCGTCTTTGAGCAGTTCGTACCCGCAAAAGCCCTGCTCGTGGGCGTGTTCGTAGATCTCCTCGGGCCGCCGGATGTCCTCGAACAGCCAGTCGTAGAAGGCGTCGGTGTCGCCGGTGAGATTCTTGTAGTAGTAGTCGCAGGTGTTGTTGTCCTCCAAGGCTTCGACCTGCTCCTCGACGGCGTCGAGTTCGTCCATCACCGCGCTGCGGGCCTCGGCGGCCTGCTCGTCGCCTTCCTGACTGGCTTCCAGCAGTTCCTGCTGACGCTTTTCTAACTGCTTTTCGTCGCGTTCGGCGTCGACCAGTTCGTAGGTGTTGTCCCGCAGCACCTGACACTCCTCGTAGTCCACGTCGATGTGGCACATCGACCCCTTGCCCTTGAACACGACTGCCCGGATCGGCTCCTGTCGAGTGATCGCACGCGCCTCCCGGACGAACTGGCGCATCTGCTGGTGGACGTTGGTCGTGATGACGACCGTCTTGTCCTCCTCGCGGGCGTACTCCAGTGCCGGCACCAGCGCCGACAGCGTCTTCCCCGTCCCGCAGGCCCCCTCGAACAGCACGTCCTGATCGCGCGCGAGGGCGTTGTGGATGCGGTCCATCGCCTCCCGCTGGTTCTCGTAGGGCTCGTCGTAGGGGAAAAACCGCATGTACCCGTTGGTTTCGGCCACGACAGGTTCGTGGGTCCCGATCTACCAAAAGGGTTCGGCTGGGGGCGCTCGCGAACGCTCGACGCCGCCCTCTCGCGGACGACGCCGCGGCGTCACGCCGCTATTAGTCCCCGGCGTCCGTACGCTCGCCCGTGACAGAACGCGTTCGGCTCGACGACTGGGACGAGGTGTGCGACGCGTTGCGCCGGTTCGGCGAACCCGGCGACGTGACCGTCGGCGACGACCGACTCCGGATCGAGTTCGGATCCGCACGCGTCGAGGTATCTCGGGACGGGCGCGTGAAGACGGGAATGGCGCTCCACGACTTCGAGCGGGAGGGCGCGGCGGAACTCGTCGTGGACCACGACGCCGGGACGCTCACGCTCGACGCCGACGACGTGAGCTACACGTTCAGGCGCCCGTAGCTTTACCCTGCCCCTCGCGCTACTGGAGGATATGCGTAACAGGCTGCTGAACCGCTTTCGCGGGGGCGTCCGGTGGCTTCGCCGACGCCTCGGCCGAGCGATCCGCGGAGGACGCCTCCGTCTCGAGGAGACCACCACTCTCGTACACGTCTCCATCCTGCTGTTTGTCCCGGTTGTCGTCGGGCTGCTCACCTACCTCTCGACGCAACTGGACTACCTTTCTTTCTTCCTGTTCCCGCCGCTGGCCGCCGGTACGTACGCGCTGTTTGCGAATCCCGAGCACGAAGCCGCCTCGCCGGTCCGGTTCGTCGCGGGGCTGACCGCGGGCGCCGTTTGCGCGTGGATCGCGGTCGGGGTGGCCGTCGTCGTCATCTACCCGGACCAGCCGGCCGCAGCGATCGAAGTCGACGCCCCGGGCGCCGCCTTCGCGGTCTTTCTCACGGGCGTCGTCACGTGGGCGCTGGACATAGAGGAGGCCGCCGCGTTCTCGACGGCGCTGCTCGGCCTGCTGGTCGACCCCGTCAGACAGGCCTCCTTTGTCGCAAGCGTCTTCGTGAGCTCGACCCTCGTCGCCACCGTCTTCGCCGTCTGGCGCCAGCGGTTCTACAAACAGCGCGCCCGCTACCTCTATGCTTCCACCACGGGCGCCGACAACGTGCTCGTCCCGATCCGCGGCGATCCCGTCGAGGCGACGACCATGATCGCGGGGCGGATCGCCGCCGCCCACGACGCCGGGAAGGTCGTCCTGCTGGACGTGGTCGAGGAGGACTCGGTTGCGACTGCAGAGCGGGCACTGCTCGGGAACGGCGCCGACACCGAGACGGCCGTCGACGCCGACGCTGACGCGGGCGGAGGCGGGGCGGCGCCGGCGCTCGAAGCGACGGTCGCAGACTTAGAGCAGTTAGCCGACCGGGTCGAGACCGTCCTCGACGTTCCCTGCGAGGTGATCGTCGCCCCGAGCGGCGGGTCGCCGGCGACGACGGTACGGCGGGTCGCCGACGAGGCCAACTGCGATCTGATCGCCGCGCCCTACGAGACCGAGGACGGCGAGGTGACGCCGTACGTCGAGCGCTTGCTGGCGGCGCGGATGGACGTTCTCGTCCACCGGTCCTGCGACGGGCGAACGGACTGGCGGCGGATCACGGTCCCCGTCAGGCGTGCCGGTGACACCGCACATGCCATGATCGACTTCGCCTGCCGACTTGCCGGAGACATCGGCCGCGTGAGCGTCGCCCACTGCATCGACGCCGAGGCCCAGCGGCGCACGGCCGACGAGATGCTGGCGAACCTCGCCGAAACGCCGGACTGCGACATCGAGACGCGCGTTCCGAAGGCGTCGATCGAGCGCTTCCTCCGCCAAGTCGCGCCGGCGACTGATCTCGTCGTCGTCGGTGCGAGCCGCGATCGCAGTACCGCCTCCCGGTTGGTGTCGCCGCCGACGTTCGAGCGCATCGACGATCTCGATACCGATCTCGCAATCGTGGCCCACCGGTGAGCGACCTTGACTCGTCCGCTCCCGTGACTCTGTCGTCGGAGCGTTCTTCGCGATCGACCGCGCCGCGTTCGACTCCTATATCCGTGCCGTCGCGTACCGTCGGCTATGGGACTCGTGGCGGAGTTCGACATCCACTGTGAACACCTTCCGGCCGTCGACGCCGCGGCGTCGGTTCCGCCGGCGACGATGGTGCTCGAACTGCAGTTCAACCACGGGAACCGCCCGGTGTTTCTGCTCACCGTCACCGGCGGTTCGCGAGACGAGATCGAGGCGGCTATCGCCGGTGCCGACGACCTGACCGACTGCACGCTGGTCGGGCGGGCCGGCGACACCCGCCGCTACCAGACGCTGCCGGTGTACAGTCTCGAAGAACAGCTCGGCCCGTATCTCGACGACCTCTCGGGGTTGAAAGCGCTCGCCACGGCCGACGCCATCATCGAACGCATAGAGGTCACGCCGGACGGCTGGACCCAGACCGGCTGGTTCGCCGACCGGGAGACGTTCGACGAGTTCCGAACCTTCTGGCAGCGCAACTCCGGCTTCCGTCTGCGACGGCTCACTCGGGACGGAACGCCCGAGCCACCCGGCGACGGGCTGACCGACCGACAGGACGAGGCGCTACGGACGGCCTACGAGTTGGGCTACTTCGACATCCCACGAGGTGCCTCTCTAGAGGACGTTGCCGCGGAACTCGACATCTCGGCGTCGTCGGTCTCCGAACGCCTGCGCCGCGCTCAGACCCGGCTCGTCGAGGAGACGGTCGCCCCGACGTGGCCGCCGCTGCTCGACTGATTCGATCGTCCGGCCGCGGTGCTCACTTAAAACGCCGGACGATTGAGAGACAGCCCTACCCGAGTCTGCGACCAATCAGCGTACCCAGCGATGCAGACAACGACCACTGACGACGGAACGAGCATCGAGTACGAACGACGCGGCGACGGACGCCCGCTAATCTTGCTCCACGGCGGGATGGCGCCCCGGCAGTACTGGGAGCCGGTCGTTCCTCACTTCGAGGAGTACGCCGCCGTGATCCCGCAGCGTCCCGGCTTCGGGACTTGCCTCGACGACCCAGCGGAGACGAGCGCGGCCGACATCGTCGACCGCGAGGCCGAGTACGTTCGCGCGCTCGTCGACGCCGTCGAGGGGCAGCCGATCCTGCTGGGTCACTCGTTCGGCGCGCTCACCGCGTTCGAGGCCGCGACGGACGCGCCGATCGAAGCCGTCGTCGGCTACGAACCCGCCGTTCTCCCCGAGGACTATCGCGGGCAGGCAGACCTAGCCGACCGGATGCAAGCACTTCTCGACGAGGGCGACCGCCGCGAAGCGATCAAACGCTACGTCGAGCAGGTTCTCCACCCGGACGGAATCGACGACCTCGACGCGTGGCTCGCCGAGTGGCCGGTCTGGCCGGAGTGTGTCGACCTCGCCGAGGAGGTCGTCCGGATGAACCGCGCTGTCGAGCGCTACCGGCTTCCCGATCGGCTGGATGTCGAGGCGTCGGCGCTCGTCCTGACCGGCACGGACGGTCCGGCGTTCCTCCGCGAGAGCGCCCGCGCCGTCCACGAGGCACTCCCCCACAGCCGCTTCGTCGAGTTCGACGGCGTCAGTCACAGCGGCCCAGCCGAAGCGCCGGCAACGGTTGCAGCAGCGGTCGAATCGTTCCTCGCCACCCGACGGTAGGCGTTCGGTCGCCGCCGCGCCGCCCAAACTGCTACGACCGTCGCGGCCCATACTCTACGTATGAGCCACACCGAACAGACGGGGCGCTTCGGCCTCTCTGATCTCGACGCACGCAACCTGCTCGCCCTCGCGGGATTCATCGTCGGCGTCAACGCGGTCGGCGCGGCGCCGTCGGTCGTCGCCGGCGCCGACACCTCGTGGATCGAAGAACCGTGGTTCTTCCCGCCGACGATCGCCTTTCCGATCGTCTGGACGCTGCTGTTTACCCTCATGGGCGTCGCGCTCTTTCTGGTCTGGCGCCGCGGCACGGACCGACGCGCCGTCAAGATCGCGCTGGGCGCCTTCGGCGTCCAGATGGCGCTGAACGTCGCGTGGACGCCGGCGTTTTTCGGCCTACAGATGCCGGGACTCGGGCTGGCGATCATCGCCGCGCTCTGGGTCGCCATCGTCGGGACGATCGCGGCGTTTGATCGGGTGGACCGGCGCGCAGCGGCGCTGCTGGTGCCCTATCTGGCGTGGGTGACGTTCGCGGCGGTGCTGAACTACGCGGTCTGGCAGGGGAGCGCGTGAGTGTCGCGTCGGCGTTTTTCGCTAAGTGTCGTGCGCACGACTGAGGCGTCGTCTACCTTCTGGGACCGCAGACTTTTGAGTAAGGAGGATGTAGTTCACGTAAGGAGGATTTGAAAATGTCTTACGAGGCGACCGTCACGAGCAAGGGCCAGATCACGATCCCGAAGGAGGTTCGTGAACGGATGGGACTCCATCGCGGCGAGAAAGTCCTGTTCCGGTTCGACGAGGACGGCAGCGTGCGGATCGTCGGCGTTCCGAGCGATCCGATGGACCGTCTGGACGAGGCCCAACAGCGCGCGGCACCGTACGACCTCGACGCCCAAGAGCTGATCGAGCGCGAGCGCGAGCAGTGGAGCCGGTTACGGTGATCTATCTGGACTCGTGGGTCTGGTTGGAGTACGGATTCCGCGGTGAGTCGTGGGAACGAGCGCGCGACGCCATCGAGGAGGCCCGATCGAACGGCGGCGTCGTTTCGGCGATCGCACTCGCCGAGGTCGACTACATCCTCGCCCGCGATGTCGACCGAGAGGCGGCGGATCTCGTCACCGGGGCGATCGAGGGCTTCGACGCCATCGATGTCGTCCCCGTCTCGTCGGAAGTCGCGCTGTACGCCTCGCAGCTGCGATCGAAGTACTATCAGCGCCGCGAGCGGGAACTCTCCTACGCGGACGCGATCCATCTGGCGACGGCCGCGCTACTGGACTGTACCGTACTCTACACTGGCGACTCGGACTTTGAGGATGTCGAGGAAGTGGACGCCGTCGTCTACTGATCGCCCGCTTCGAGCGCGAGCGACGCCAGCATCGCCTCTAGCTGGACGCGCTCGTTGGCGCCCTCGGTGATGCGGTAGTCGGCCTCGCCGACGCGGTCCATCAGGCGCACCGCGGCGTCGTCGTCGATGTCGAGATCCCACACCGACCGGTGGAGTTGGTCGATCACGTCGCCGCCGGCGATCCCCTTGTCGACGAGCAACTCGCGGAGCTTCGAGCGCGCTGCGACGAAGTCGCCGTCGATAGCGGTCTGGATCATCGTCTCGACTTCCTCCGGGCGGGCCGTCGAGGTGATCTTAAACACCGTCTCCTCGTCGACGGTCTCGCCCATCACCGCGGCGGCCTGCAGGGCGTTGATCGCCTTGCGCATGTCGCCGTCGGCGGCGTAGGCCAGCGCGTCGACGCCGTCCTGAGTCAGATCGATCTCCTCCTCTGCGGCGACTTTTCGGACCTGTTTCTCGACGGCGTCGTCGGCAAGCGGCGCGAACCGAAAGACGGCACAGCGCGACTGGATCGGATCGATGATCTGGCTGGAGTAGTTACACGAGAGGATAAAGCGCGTGCTGTTCGAGAACTGCTCCATCGTCCGGCGCAGCGCCGACTGGGCGTCGCTGGTCAGCGCGTCGGCCTCGTCCAAGAAGATGATGCGGTAGCTGTAGCCCTGCACCTCGCCGCCGAAGCTCGATCGCGCGAAGTCCTTGATCCGACCGCGAACCACGTCGATCCCGCGCTCGTCGGAGGCGTTGAGTTCGAGGAAGTTCTGCTCCCAGTCGTCGCCGTAGATCTCGCGGGCGATGGCCGTGGCCGCAGTGGTTTTCCCGATCCCCGCCTCGCCGGCAAACAAGAGGTTGGGCAGGTCGTCGCGCTCGATGTAGCTCTGGAGGCGCTCGGTGATCCCGTCCTGCCCGACGATCTCGTCGAGGGTCTGGGGTCGATACTTCTCGGTCCAGACGTCCTGTCGCCCACCCGCCGGCGCTCCCTCGGCGTCGCTCATACCACGTCCCAGTCCCCTCACGGCTATAAAATCCCCGAGAGCGATCCCGCAGCGCCGACCGTTTCGCCGCCCACGCTTTTGGCCCGACTCGTCGTACGCTTTGCTATGGGTCCCGCGAGCTGGCTTCCTGCTCCGATCGCCGGCGCCGCGACGGCAGCCGCGGCGTACTACCTCGTCGGCGCGCTCGCGCTGACGCTGTGGCCGGAGTTTTCCGCGACGGCGTCCCGGACGGTCGTCAGGCGACCGGGTCGTGCGCTCGTCTCGGGGGCGTTCGTGATGCTGCTGGTCTCGGGACTGGCGGTGCTCGCTTTCACCGCCCTGTGGATCGCCGGCCCCTTCGTCGTGTTCGCGCTGGTCTGGCTCCCGCTTGCGCTGCTCGCACTGGTGTATGTCACGCTCGGCGTATTCGGCGGCGTCCTCTCGCTGGTCGGCGTCGACAGCCCGTATCCTGCGCTCGCGATCGGCGGCGTCGTTCCGGCGACGATCTCGTGGCTCCCCCGCGACGCCGTGATCGACGTGCTCTTTTTGGGTATCCTGACGCTCGGCAGCGGGGCGATGCTGTGGTCGCTCTGGCACCGCCGACGATCGGTTCCGGAGTAGCTGCTCCGACGGCTCGCCCGCCCGAGACGCGACACGCTCAAGCCCGTCCCGCCGCTACGCCGATCCATGCAGGTTATCGTGGACGTCAAGGGCGAGGACACCCACGAGGTCGATCTCTCGGAACCGACCTACGCCGACCTCCTGTCGGCGGTCGATCTGAGTCCGCACGAGGCGTCGGTACTGGTCGACGGGAGTCCGGTGCCCGAGGACCAGCCCGTCGAGAGCGACCGGGTGACTGTTCTGCGGCTCATCAAGGGCGGATAGCTACGACTACTTGTTCGGGTCGGCGTTCTCGTGGACCCACTCGTACAACTCGGCGCCGTCGGCGTCGACGCCCTGTCGGCGGAAAAAGGAAGCGACGTTCTCGCAGTCCCGTTCGAGGAACTCCTCGGCGTTGGGGTGGTGGATCGTGACCGCCTGTCCGATGTCGATGATCACCAGCTGACCCTCGTAGAACAACACGTTGTACTCGCTCAGGTCGCCGTGTACGAGTCCGGCGGCGTACAGCCGGCGGACGTACTCCCGGACGACGCCGTAGGCCGTCTCGGGATTTTCGATGGATACCTCGTCGAGGCGGCGCGCGCGCTGGCCCTCGGTGGCGACGAACTCCATCACCAGCACGTTGCGCTGGGCGGCGATCGGGGTCGGAACGCGGACGCCGGCTTTGCGCGCGCGTTCGAGGTTCGATAGCTCCTTGCGGGTCCACGCCAGCACGATCTCTTTTTTGTCGCCAAGCTCCTCGAAGCGGGGGTCGCCGACGAGATACTCGCGCATGTCCCGGAAGTTGGTCGCCCGCGTTCGGTACACCTTGATGGCGACCTGTTCGGCGCCGTCGGCGAGTTCTTTCAAGGAGCGTTCGCCGCCCAGCGCCTCGTAGACGTTTGCCTCCTTGCCAGTCGACACGGGGCCGCCCAGCGCGTCGACGTAGCCGTCCTGTACGAGTTTGTACAGCGCGGCGAACGTGGCGTCGTCGAACGCCGACTCTTGGACTTTGAACCGCTCTGAGTTTTTGATGCGCTTTCGCCACTGGTCGAACTCGCGGTCGCGTTCGCGCGCGATCCGGTCGGCCTCCGTGTCGCTGACGTCGATCTCCTCGAACTCGTCGCCGGGCGCCTCGGCTTCGTCGGTGTCGAGGAGGCCGTACTCGCCGTTCATCTACGACGGGCTAGGCGAGCCAGCCCTAAAAGGGTGCGTTCATTGCTCACTCGTCGACATCGGCGTAGACCCGAACCAACCCACACTCCGGGCAGACGACGGCGTCGACATCGAGTTGCTCCTTGGCGCCGACCTTCCCAAGCAGTCCGTCCCGTTGCTCATCGAGCACGAACCGCTCGGCGCTTCCGAGCCGTCCCGACTCCATGCCGACGCCGCAGTCGGGACAGCGCGGCTCGGTCGCCATTACTGGATGTGTCCTTCGTCGCGCAGCTGGTCGGCGTCCTGTTTGTCGTAGCGCCACGTGATGTCGGCCTTCTCGTCCTGCCAGTCCCACGGCTCGACGAGCACGACGTCGTCTTCCCGGATCCAGATGCGTTTTTGCATCTTGCCGGGGATCCGTGCGGTGCGTTCGGTGCCGTCGGCGCAGCGTACCTTGACGCGATTCGCTCCGAGCATGTTCGTGACCTCGGCGAACACCTCGTCTCCCTCTGGCATCCGGAGGTCGTTGCGGCCGTCGCTCATGTGCGCCCATTGGTGGCGGACGTTTTTAAAAACGCGGGATCGGGCTCACGGCCCGTGGAGACGCCGTCGCGTGGGCGCACTCGGCCGTCTGGTCCTCTCGCCCGCGCAAACGAAAACCATTAACTGTTGTTCGGGACTCCCGAGCGTATGCTCAAACGACTCGGTGCGACCGGTATCGTCGGCCTGCTTGCGATCCTCGGCGGTATCGCGCTCATCGCCTCCGAAAGTCTCGTCGTCGCCGGCGGCATCGCGCTGGTGCTCGCTGGGATCGGACTGATCGTTCGCGCGCTCGTCACCAGCCTCATCAACTCGATGGGTATGGGTGGCATGTTCTGATCCCCCGGTAGCTACCGATATCGCCCGGTCTAACTCTCTGACAGCCGTCCCGACCAGCGGCGTCGCCGTCGCTAGCCATAGAGCGGCGCCGCCGTCGCTAGCTCTCGCGTGGCGTCGCTTCGAATCTCCTGCGCAAAAAATCAGCGTCGAATCGGAACCGCTCGATTGCGGTTACTCTTCGTCGTCGTCTTCGGTGTCGGACATGCGGCGTGCCGCCTCGGCGGCGCCGGCCACGCCGGCCGCACCAGCCGCGACGCCGAAGCCGGGCAGCCCGTCGCTGCTGCCGTCGTCGCTGCTGGAACTGTTACCGCCGCTGTCACTGCTGGAGCCGCTGCCGTCGTCGCTGTTACCGTCGTCGTTGTTACCGCCGCTACCGCTGCCACCGCTGTAGTTGCCCACCGTGACGAAGGGCAGGGAGACGGTGCTGTCGGCGGAGTAGTTGCTCAGCACGGACGCCTGATCGGTGCCTTCGGGCGTCAGGATGTCCATCGCGGCCGGGTCGTTGGTACCCGTGCCGCCGCCGATGGCGTGCTGACCGTTGGACTCGGCGATTCCGCGGACGCCCTTGGTGCCGTAGCCGTCGTAGGGGACGGTGACCGGCTGGATCGCCATGCCGGTCTCCTCGTGGGACCAGCTGAGCGCGCCGCGGGGCACGTCGATGGAGACGGTCTTCCCGTCGGTTTGGGTGTTCACGTCCGTCGAGATAGCCTCGCCGGCTGCGTTCTCGACGGCCATGGTGCCCTCGCCGTGGACGACCACGCGGTAGTGGTACGGCTGGGCGAAGCCGAGATTCGTCCCGCCGCGGCCTTCGGTTCCGCTGGGGCCGCCAGCGTTGGGCGCAGCCACGTAGATCTGGAACATCTGGTGGCTGAAGCCGGGGCCGAAGCTCCACGGGTTCTGGATCTCCTCGGCCATCGTGTAGTTGAACCGGACGCGGCTACGAGAGGCCTCGACGCTGAAGGACTCGATGTCCCACGCGTTCTCGTAGTAGGCGTCGGCGGTCGGCAGAGTGTACTGGCCCGATGCCATCCCGTCGCCGACCGGGTCGGAGAAGCTTGCGACCTCCTTGAACTCGGTCGTGACCAGCACGTACGAGAGCTGGGCGAGCTCGCCCTCGGAGTACGACAGCGCCTTGGGCTGGGTCGTGTTGTCGCTGGTCACCATGTCGATGATGTTCGGCGCGCTGTCGTTCTCGGCGCCGCCGAAGGCGTTCGCGGCGGCCTCCGACTCGACGGGCATGACGTTGCCGTCGGCCGAGCCGTCGTAGCCGAGCATCAGGGGCGCGAGCTGCATCGTCTCGGGCGAGACGTCGAGCTGGCGCTTGGGGATCTCGGTGATAATCTCGTACACCGCGTTGTTGATCTTGACGTTGCCGGTGGCGACCTCGTTGCCGTCGGCGTCTTCGAGGCGCGCGCCGTTCTCGCCGTCGGTGACCACGCGGTAGTGGTACGGCTCGGAGAATTCGGCGTTGACGCCCGTCCGGGCCGCCGTCGACCCGCCGTCGCCGCTACTGTCGCGCACGTAGACTTGGAGGTGCTGGTTGGAGAACCCGTGCTCCAGATCGTCGGGGTTGGTGACCTCCGTGTCGACGCCGTAGATGAACTGGTAGTGGTCGTCGGTCTCGTGGACGCGGAACGTGTCGATGTCGAACGTCCCGTCGGCGTAGCCGTCGCCGGTGGGGTAGGTGTACGGCGTCGTGCCGTCCTCGGTGTCGGGCTGGCCCGGACCGATGTCGTCGCCGGTCTGGTCGCCCGTCTCGAAGACGGTCTCGCCGACCGGCAGCAGCGTCGGCGTCTCGTAGACGGCGATCGTGTCGACCTCGGTGACGCTCGCTGCCGCGCCGCTCGGGATCGAGAGATCCTCGCCGCTGATCACGTCGGTCGTGCTCACGTCCGGTCGGAGGTTGACCTGTGCCGGCTCCTCCTCGAAGTTGACGACGACGACGGCCTTCTCGGGGCCGCTGACATCGTCGAGGTGGCTCGCGTCGCGTCCGAACACGAGAAGGTTGGGTTCGGCCTTGAACGCAGTCGTGAACCACTCGGCGGACATATCTGCGTCCGGTTTGAGCACGTCCAGATCGTGGTACGCGCTGATCAGGTCCTTGTAGAACTGGAGGTGGTCCTCGTCGTACTCGTCCCAGTTCATGAACGCCCGCTTTTTGCCGCCGGGGAAGACGTCCCCGTCCCGCGGGTCGTCCTCGCCCATGTGGCGGCCCTCGCCGTACTGGCTGATAGCGCGTTCCTGACCGTAGTAGACGAAGGGGACGCCGGGCAGCGCGACGCCGGCCGCCCAGCAGGCGCGCTGGGCCTTCTTGGGGTTGTCGCGGGTGCCGCCCTCCATGATCTGGTTGAGAAGGCGTTCCTCGTCGTGGTTCTCGGTCGTGTTGAGGACCAAGCTGTGCTCCGGGAATCCCTCCGTCTTCCGCTTCTGGACGGCGTTCATCAGTTCGACGGCGGGAGCGTTGTCGCGGCCGACGCCGCGGGCGGTGTTCATGAAGTCCGCCGTGTCGAAGTGCATGTCGAACTCGTTCTCGCTGAACTGAGGATCGTTCGGGATCGTCTCGTTCAGCATCATGAACTCGCTGTTGTTCTCCCGGACGACTTCGCGCACCTCCTTCCACATGCTGTGGGGAACGCCCCACGCGATGTCGCAGCGGAAGCCGTCGACGCCGATCTGGCCAGACCAGAAGTCGGCGACGGCGAGCATGTGCTCGCGCAACGCGATGTTGTCGAAGTTCCAGTTGGGCATCACGCGCAGTCCCCAGAAGCCGGTGTTGGCCGGCTGGGGGTCGACAACGTCGCCCGAAGGCCCGGTGATCGGGGCGTCCATCCGGTCGAACCAGTCGAAGCGCTTGGAGTCTTTCTTCCAGCTCTTGAGCGGCGGGTACTCCCATCCTTCGGGCGCTGCCTCGCCGGTGGTGCCGGTGTGCGTGCTCGTGAAGAACTCGTGGTTGCGACCGCCGTGGTTGATCACGAGGTCGAACACGACGTGGATGTCGCGCTCGTGACAGGCGTCGACGAACGCCTGATAGTCTTCCATCGTCCCAAGGTCGGGCGCGATGGCCATGTAGTCGTTGGCGTCGTAGCCGTGGGGGCCGCCGCCCGCCATCTCCTTGCGGGAACTCTCGGAGGGGACGACCGGCGTCAGCCAGACCGCGTCGATACCTAGTTCTTCTAGATAATCGACATTGTCGGCGAGGTACTGCATGTCGGTCGCGCCGCGCTCGCCGGCAAACGACCGCGTGAAGATTTCGTACATCACGCCGTCTTTCATCCACTCTGGCGGTCGGTTCGGGTGGTGGGTCTCGCCGTCGGCATCGAGCACGACGCTGTCGGTGATGCCGTGAACCTCGCCGTCGAACGGCGCGGCGTGTACGCGTGCCGCTTCGCCGTCGATCGCGCTCTGGGGGACGCGCGCCGTGGTCCCCTCGACCGTGATGTCCTCAGTCGCCAGCGCGTCGCGGTCGTCGGCGAGGAACTCGACGACGAGGTCGTCGCGCGACGCGTTGCTGTTGGGCGCGAGATTGGCATTGGACTCGATGACGAACTCGCCGGCGCCGCCGTCGAACGATGCATCGAGCGAGATGCGCGGCGGGCCGCCGGCGTCACCGGGAGCCGCCGGGAACGCGTGGATCGTCTGCTGGTGGGTTCCGTCGGGCGCCTCCAGCTCTAGAACGTACGTACCAGCGGTGTCGGCGGTGAACTCGGCGGCGTTCTCCTTGCCGTTCGACCATCGAGGCTTTTCGGAGTCGTGTGTCTGTTCGAACTTCAGCTCGGCGTTCGAGCCATCGGGCTGCTCGGCGATCGACCACGTGAAGTCGTCGGCCGAGTAGTTCTCGGGATCGGCCTGGAAGTCCGGGACGCGAGGTGCGAGGTTGTCGCGCGCGTCGTAGAAGCCGTTCCCGACGTGGATCGGGTTGCTCAACTGCTCGCCGACAGCCACGAACCGGGGGTGGCCGGGGTGGTGGGAATTCGCTCCGCTCGCGGATGTTTGCTGCTGAAGCGCCGGCTGCGTCTCCGCGCTACCATAACCGGATGACAGCGAGAGTGCGCCGAGCCCGGCGATGCCGCCGAGCACGCTTCGTCGATCCATTTCGGGGGTGAGATTGTCGTTGTTGCTCATGAGTTACTTCGGAATCCGACGTAGTCGGTTACAGAACTGGAACGTCGCAGTCGGGCCGGCCGGGACGCCGATCCGACTCCGTGGGACCCCAGCGACCGTTCACCGTGGCGTGAACACGGCGCCAAACGGGCACGGCGCGTCGCCACATCGCCGTTTGACGGACCGATCGCTACGTTGGGTCGTCGCAAATCGTACCAGCACCTCCTCGACACGGGACGATGTAATGTTTCTTCATGCTTAATACTCCGTCTGTGATTAACATTTGCCTGTTGTAATGGAATTACGTAATTAAGTACATAATGAACAACCCCACTACGTACTCGTGTTTGCCCGTTCGTACCGCAATAGAGCACCTCGATCCGTGCCCCGCTGGTGCTCAGGCGAACTCGACGCGAAGCGTACAGTGATCGTCGCCGTCTTTCGTGCAGGTGCGCTCGTTGATCGTCACCTCGTCGTCGTACTTCTCGGCTACGCCGAGGACGATCCCTTCGGCCACCGCACAGAGTTCACGCTCGGACCGGTAGGTCACGACGATGTCGCCGCCGTCGGCTTCGGTCGCCACGTCGGGGAGCGTCGACTCCTCGTCTTGGGCCGCAACCCGCTCGTAGACCACCTCGAGTGCCAACAGCAACTCTTGGGTGCCCCAGTCGTCCCGGACGTGTGCTTTGAACGTATTCAGCAGTTCCGGTGCGAGGGTCCGTCCGAACGCCGTCTGATGGGCAGCCTCGTTCTCGTCGGTCGACGCCGCCAGCGCAGCAAAGACGGCATCGACTTCCTCGTCGGGATACCGACTCACTGGCAGGTACAGTTTCGGATCTAGCCCAGCTCGATCGGCAACGTCGTCCCACTCGGCGGCGTCGATCCCCTCGACGTACTCCTTGAGCGTCTTGTGAACGATTCCGTGCATGCTTTACCGTCTCTCGTTCGATCGCGCGTCGCTGCTCATACGTTACCTTCACGCAACCATCGCGTAAGTATTCCGGCGTTCCGGCGAGCCTGCTTCAGTTCTCCACGGCTCGCGCAATCGCCGGCGCAGCGCTGACCTCGCTGACCGGTCGTTCGATTGTGTCGGTGCCGTAGATCGCGTCCACGCCAGCCCGCGAGAGCTTCGTGACCGCGTTGCTGGCCAGCAGCGGATGGACGCAGGTGACGTAGACGCCGTCGGCACCCCGTTCGTCGAGCACGCCGACGGCCTCGCTCATCGTCGATCCTGTGGCGATGATGTCGTCGACGACGACCACGTCTCGCCCCTCTACATCGGCGTCGCTCGGTGTGATTTCGACCTCGCTGCCCGAGCGGCGCGTCTTCTCGAAGTAGTCGACCTCGCCCTCGCCCGCGGCCGAGCGGACGGTTTCGGCCAGTTCGATCGCGCCCGCGTCGGGCGAGAGAAAGAGCGGATCGGTCAAGTCATCCGGAAGCGGTTCAGCAAGCCGGTCGGCCGCGGTGACGGCGGTCGCCGAGGGCTCGAAAAAGTCACAGACCGCCCCCTCGTGGGGATCGACGGTGACGACCCGATCGGCGCCGGTACTGATCGCTCGTGCGACGGCCCGTGCCGAAACCGGCTCACCGTCCTCGAAGGCTCGGTCCTGTCGAGCGTAGCCCATGTACGGCAGCACCGTCACGACCTCCTCGAAGCCGGCCTCGCGGGCGGCGTCTTGCAACTGGAGCAGTTCCAGGTGGGCGTCGCCGGTCGGCGTCGACGCGACCACGACGGCACGATCCCCCTCGACCGCCCCGATCTGGGCCATCACTTCCCCGTCCGGAAACCGGTCGAACTCCACGGGTGCGAGCGGTTCGTCCAGTTCACGGGCCACCTCGGCGGCGAGCGACTGCGAGTGGCGTCCGCTGAGTATCATACTCGTGGCCACTCCGGCGAGCGATAAACCCGTTTTCGTTCGGACCGACGCCGTCATTCGGCGACCGCACAGCCGACGACCGGACGCAGGCCGAGGTGCTGGTGTCGCCAGCCGTCGCCGGCGTCCACGAGGAAGTGCCCATCGGCGGTCACGACGTACGTCGCCGGTCCGTAGCTCACTCCGACCGGTTCGCCCTCGATCGGTAACGAAATCCGTGACCACGCGTCCGCGCCCGGTGCCGATGCCGCTTCGGCGTCTCGCGTACGCGCGTAGAAATCACTGGCGACGACAGCGTGCGCTCGTCCGTCGCCTCCGGCCGCGACCATCGTCGCCTCGCCCTCGACAACTTGCTTCCAGCCAGCTTCATACCGGTAGACACCGTCGTCGGTCGCAGCGAGTTCGACATCGCCGGATGCCACGTCGGCCGCGGCGCCGAGGCCGGTTCGTTCGAGGGTGGTGGCTGCCCCGTCACCGTCTTCCTCGACGAGTCGGTAGACGCCGTCGCTCGCCGCGACGAGGTCGCCGTCGATCGCCTGCACCGACCCCCCGACCGTTCCCGCGTCGACCCATTCACCGGGATCGGTCGCCGTCGCTACCCTTCCTTCCCCGTCCCCCGCGACGACGGCGCCCCGTCGAAAGCCGACGGCGGTCGCCGAGCCGAATCCCAGTTCGAGCGGCTCCTCGCCCAACAAGACGATGTCTTCGTCGGTGGCGACGGCGATCTGGCCGGGCTGTCCCGCAATGTCGACTGTCTCGGTCCGATACTCGACGCCGAACTCGCCGACCAGATCCGCCGATACCGACACCGCGGCGACGCCGACGCCCGACCCGACGAACACGCGCGTCCGACCGGACTTTTCGGCGAAGATACGCTTTTCCTCGATCGTCGTCATGTGCGCCGAGAGGGCAGCGGCGGCCGAAAGCGTTCCGACGTGACGCCAAGCTTGACGCCGGAGGACCGCGAACGTTCTCCCGTGACAGACGTTTCCGAACTGGCCGCCGACCTCCACGAGCAGTTGCGAGCGACCGAGCAACGCCCTGTCGATCGGACCGCCAGCCGCTGGATCGGGGAGGCCCAAGCCGTCGCCGCCGACGTTGCCGAGGGCGATCCGCCCGAGTCGGTCGTCCGCGAGCGAATCGGCCACGTCGATCGGTTGCTCTCGGAGGTCGAAACCGTCGGCGACGAGCAGGCCAAAGCGCACGTCGAACGAGCCGACGAACTAGCCGATGAGATCCTCGACCGACTGGAAATGTGACGCCGGTCGGTCGTCGGCGTCCGGACGTTTATATCCGATCGAGCGGCGAGCGCCGGCATGATCTGAGAACGGTCCCGGCGCGGTCGAGCGGTTGTGCGGCCCGCCGCGTCGGACGATGCGGTTCCCAGTGCCGCCTGCACGCCCCTCTCGCCCGCTTCAGGCGCGAGCGTCCGCGAGGATACCCATCGCTTCCTCCAGCACTGCGTCGGCCGCATCTGGCTCCCGGGCTTCGGCAGTTACCCGAACGAGCGGCTGCGTTCCGCTCGCGCGCACGAGGAACCAGCCCTCGTCCATATCCACGCGGACGCCGTCCAGCGTCTCGACGCCGTCGTAGCGGTCCGCAACGAGCCCCTCGACACGCTCCATAACCCTCCCTTTCTCGTCGGTCTCGACGTTCTCCCGTCGGATCGGATACGTTTCGACGCCGTCGGCCAACTCCGCGAGCGGGCCGCGGCGGGCGACCAGCGCGGCCAGCCGGCACGCCGCCAGCGGGCCGTCGGGACACAGCGTCTCCTCTGGCCAGATCCACGCCCCGCTCGGCTCGCCGCCGAAGGCGACCCCCGACTCGCTCGCTCGTTCGGCGACGTACACGTCCCCGACCGGCGTGCGCGTCGTCTCGGCGCCGACCGAGGCCAGCGCGTCGGCCACCGCGAGGCTGGTGTCGACCGGCACCGCGACGCGGTCGCCCGACGCCGCGGCTTCGCGGCCGAACAGCGCGAGCAGCACGTCGCCCGAGAGAAAGGTACCGTCGCCCGCCACTGCTCGCATCCGGTCGGCGTCGCCGTCGTGGGCGATCCCCAGATCGGCGTCCGTCGCGGCGACCGTCGCCGCGAGGGTCCCGCAGTGCTCCGGGGTCGGCTCGCTCGGCCGGCCCGGGAAACTGCCGTCGGGCTGTGCGTTGAGCGTCTCGACCGAACAGCACAGTTCCGCCAGCGCGTCGGCGGTGACGCCGCCGGCGCCGTTGCCCACGTCGACGACGACCGACAGCGACTCGTCGATCGAGACGGCCTCGGTAAGCGCTTCGACGTGGCGCTCGCGGGCGCCGTCCCAGTGCGAGCGCTCGCCCTGTCCGGTCCAGTCGGCCAAATCCCACGCCTCCTCGCGGACGCGGCGCTCGATCGTTGTCCGGCGCTCCTCGTCGAACGCCTGTCCGCTCGGCGTCCAGAGCTTGATGCCGTTGTCCGGCGCCGGATTGTGCGAGGCGGTGATCGATACCCCGGCGTCGGCGTCGCGCCAGCCGACCGCTCGCGCGACCGTCGGCGTCGCGGCCAGCCCGAGGTCGATCACGTCCGCGCCACACTCCCGCGCTCCCGCCGCGAGCGCGTCGGTCAGCACGCGCCCGCTCTCGCGGGGGTCCCGTCCCACCACGATCCGATCGGCGTCGATACCGACGGCTCGCCCCACCGACAGCGCGAGTTCGGCGGTGACCGTCTCGCCGACCGGCCCGCGGATACCGCTCGTTCCGAACATATCCTATACGGGAGCGGGGTGCGACAAAAAGAGCGGGTATCGCCCTCGCCGTTCGCGCTCGTCAACCTTTTTGGGCCGCCCCGACCACTGACAGGCATGAAATCGAGCGGCGGATCGACGGCGGCGAAGCGCCGTGCAGGCCAGAGCGCGGCCGAAGCGGTCGAGGATGGGATGGTCGTCGGACTCGGAACCGGCAGCACGGCAGCTCACGCCATCCGAGCGATCGGCGACATGGTCGCCGACGGGCTGGACATCCGAGGCGTCCCGACCTCGTTTCAGTCACGGCAACTGGCGATCGAAGCAGGAATTCCCCTTGCTGACCTTGACGAAGTCGACGGTGTCGACGTAGCGATCGACGGCGCCGATCAGGTCGCCGGCGGTCAGTTGATCAAGGGCGGCGGCGCGGCCCACGCCCGGGAAAAGATCGTCGACGCCGCGGCCGACGAACTGCTGATCGTCGTCGATCCCGGAAAGCTCGCCGACCGACTCGACCACCCCGTTCCCGTGGAGGTACTGCCGGCCGCGCGGCCGGTCGCCACCGAGCAGATCGTCGCGCTGGACGGCGAGTCGGCGCTTCGGTCGGCCGAGCGCAAGGACGGCCCGGTCGTCACCGACAACGGCAACGTCGTGCTCGACTGCGAATTTGGCGTCGTTGAGGACCCCGCGAATCTGGCCGCTGAGTTGTCGGCCATCCCCGGCGTTGTCGAGCACGGCCTGTTCGTCGATCTGGCCGACGAGATCCACGTCGGCCGCGAGGACGGCGTCGACATCAGGACGCCGTAGCGCGGCTCGTTGACGCCGCTGCTTGGCTCGCGTGCGTGGATCGGTCGACCGTTCGGTCGATGTGTCGCAGGATAGCGCTACCGCTCGTCGATCGGCGTCGATAAAAAATGTAGCAGAGGGACCTGCTTACAGGTCGCGCGGCTGGACCGTCTTCCGGTCGTTGGCCTCGGCGCGGCGGGCGGCGTCCTCGAGCAGCTCGTCGACCTCTTCGTCGAGGGCGTCGTAGAAATCCGATGCGACGTTCTTGTCGTCGAGCGCTTCCTTCACGGCGGCTTTGACAATGAGGTCTGCCATACGACCTGACATTGAAAACCACCGTTTATAAACGTTCCCAAATCGTCCGGAGAGCGGGCCTGTATCCGGCATCCTGTCGCCCGTTGCCGGACGGATGACAGTATTCGACACACCCGGTGGTCGGCGTTCTTTAGTACTAGTCGACCGCTCGATTGCGTCCCGAAACGACATCTAGGAGTAGATCGAGCTAGGACTGGCTGTATGCGCGAACTACTGGAAGCGGTCGCAAGCGGCGAGCTAACCCCCGCAGAGGCGGAGGCGCAACTCGCCGGCTACACGACCACCGAAGCGGGACGGTTCGACGCGGCCCGCCAACAGCGCCGCGGCGTCCCCGAGGCAGTGTACGCTGAGGGCAAGACTGCTGGAGAGGTCGTAGATCTGTTGCTGGCGTCGCTCAAGACGACCGGGCGGGCCATCGCAACGCGGGCGAGCGACGAGCAGGTCGAGGCCGTGCGAGCCGCACTCGACGACGCCGACCTCGACGCCAGTGTTCGGTGGCGAGATCGGGCCGGCGTGCTCCTCGTCCACGGACCGGACTACGAGCCGCCGGATGTCGACGCCACGGTCCGAGTCGTCACCGGCGGGACCGTCGACCGCGGGCCGGCCGGCGAGGCGCGTGCGATCGCCGCCGAGATGGGTGCAACGGTCGATCTAGTCGAAGATGTCGGCGTCGCTGGCATCGCCCGCCTGCTCGATCATCTCGACGATCTGCGCGAGGCCGACGTGCTCGTCGTCGCGGCCGGTCGGGAAGGCGCGCTCCCGACCGTCGTCGCCGGCCTCGTCGATACACCGGTGATCGGCCTGCCGACCGCGAACGGCTACGGCCACGGCGGCGACGGCGAGGCGGCGCTGGCTGGGATGCTACAGTCCTGTACCGTCCTCTCGACGGTCAACGTCAACGCAGGATTCGTCGCCGGCGCACAGGCGGGGCTGATCGCTCGGGCCATCGGCGACGAGTGACGGCGAGTCCCGTCTGTCCCGGTAGCAGCTCTCCGCCAAACTTGTCTTTTTGAATCGCAAACTCCAGTTTCCCTCTGCGGAAATATGAGGGGGTTTTCAGAAGGATATTTATTGTATGAGCACATAGCTGTACGTGCCGGCGCGTACCGTGCCGGATGTACCCAATGCCCACGTGTGACCACTGCGACGCGCACGTTTCCGACCGGTTCGAACGAGTGTTCGCCGACAAGCACGGCCGCATCTTCGCGTGTCCGAGCTGTTCGGCGAACGCAGGTATCGCCGAGGCAGCGCGACAGCGAGCCCGCTGAGTGTCGGACCGCTCGGCCTGCGCCGCTGAGTGATCACCACGCGAAGCCTTTCTGTGCCCCCGCCCCGACCGACAATCCGTGAGTGACCACTACGTCTACGTGCTGGAGTGTGCCGATGGGACCTTCTACACCGGCTACACCACCGATGTCGAGCGCCGCGTCGCCGAGCACGACGCCGGAGAGGGGGCCAAGTACACGCGCGGTCGCACGCCGGTCGAACTCGTCCACACCGAACGCTTCGACTCGCGGTCGGCCGCGATGTCCCGGGAGTACGAACTCAAACAGCTCTCCCGTCCCGCCAAAGAGCGCCTCGTCGACGCCGAGTGATCGGCGCGCCACCACCGTCTTTTTCGCACCGGCTCTCGAAGCGAGCGTATGGACACGGCGATATCGTTCGGGACCGACGGCTGGCGAGCGACCCTAGAGGAGTTCACGGCGCCCCGCGTCCGAATGGTCGGACAGGCGGTCGTCGACTACCTCGACGCGGTTGGGCGCGGCGACGAACCGATCGTCGTCGGCTACGACGCCCGCGAGACCTCTGAGGGGTTCGCCAAGGAACTGGCTCGGGTGCTCGCGGCCGGCGGCCACGACGTCTTGGTCCCCGAGCGCGACCGGCCGACGCCGCTGGTCGCGTGGGCGATCGTCGACCGCGATCTGGCGGGCGGGCTGATGGTGACGGCCTCGCACAACCCGCCGGAGTACAACGGCGTCAAGTTCATCCCCGAGGACGGCGCGCCGGCGCTGCCGGAGGTCACCGACCGGATCATGGACAACCTCCGGGAACCCGATCCGTTACCCGAGTCCGATCACGGGAGCGTCCGCCGGGTCGATCTGGTCGAATCCCACGCCGAACAGGTGCTCGATCTGGTCGACGCCGATCTCTCCGAGGTGACAGTCGCCTACGACGCGATGCACGGCAGCGGCCGCGGGACGACCGACGCCCTGCTCGAACGGGCCGGTGCGACCGTCCAGCGGCGTCGCTGCGAGCGCGACCCCGACTTCGGCGGCGTCTCGCCCGAGCCGAGCGCCGAACATCTCGACGGACTCGTCGACGCCGTCGCGTCGGGCGACGCCGATCTCGGGATCGCCAACGACGGCGATTCCGACCGCGTCGCCGTCGTGACGCCCGAGCGAGGCTTTCTCGACGAGAACCTGCTCTTTGCTGCGCTGTACGACTACTTACTGGAAGCCCAGTCCGGCCCGGCGGTCCGGTCGGTCTCGACGACGTTCCTGATCGACGAGGTGGCCCAGTCCCACGGCGAGGATGTCGTCGAGACGCCCGTCGGCTTCAAGTGGGTCGCCCGAGCGATGGCCGAGCACGACGCCCTGATCGGCGGCGAGGAGAGCGGCGGCTTCACCGTCCGCGGGCACGTGCGCGAGAAAGACGGTGTGCTGGCGGCCCTGCTCGCCGCGGCCGCCGAGGCCGAGGAGTCGCTCGACGAGCGAGTCGACCGCCTGCTCGCCGAGCACGGCGACATCGTCCCGGGGAAGGTAAGCGTCGACTGTCCCGACGACCGCAAACCCGGCGCGATGGCGGCGGTCGAGAATAATCTGCCCGACGAGGTCGCCGGCCGCGCCGTCGCCGACACCAGTACCGTCGACGGCGTCAAGCTCCTGCTGGAGGACGGCTCGTGGGTGCTCGTCCGACCGAGTGGCACCGAGCCGAAGCTCCGGGTGTACGCCGAGGCCGGGAGCGTCGACGCCGTCGACGCCCTGCTCGCAGACGGGCGCGAACTGGTCGAATCGGCCGTCTAAGCCGTCTGTCGCTCACTCCAGAACGCCTTCGAATCGCTCGCTTTCCTCCGCAATCGGCTCGATGGCAAAGCCCAGCGACTCGTAGAACGACCGAACGTCGGCGTCGAACGCGGCCGTCAGCGGGCCGTACTTCGTGCGGGCGTACTCGATCAGCGCCGTCCCGACGCCCCGGCCGCGGCGTCGACGCCGGACTGCGATCGCGTCGATGTGTGCGCCGTCCGACCGTGGGTCGAGCACGGCGACGCCGACGACGCGTCCGTCGACGACGGCGACCAGCACGTCGCCGGCGTCGAGCCGTTCGTCGACACGTTCGACAGCCAGCACGGCGGCGTCGAGCAGGCGCCGGACGGCGAGTCGATCCTCGTCGGTCGCCGGGCGGACATCGCTGTCGAGGCCGTGTCTGTCCACGTCAGTCCGGGCGGCGGCGTCGAACTTGGTCGTTACGACGGCGACTTGACGCCGCGGGGCGACCGATAATTCACCCGCACACCGGTCCGAGAGGCCGTCTCACGGGAGCTACCCGCAACGCTCGGGAAGGCTTTTACAGTCTGAGCCACTACCGCGATGTATGCAGCACGTGAAGATTCCGCAGGACCGAATCGGGGTGTTGATCGGTGAGGGTGGTGCGACGCTGCGCGAGATCGAGCAGCGAGCCGAAGTCCGTCTCGACGTCGATTCCGAGAACGGCTCGGTCGGCATCGAGAAGACGGGCGATCCCGTCACGGCGCTCAAAGGGCCCGACATCGTCCGCGCGATCGGCCGCGGGTTCGCGCCCGAGGACGCCATGTCTCTACTCGACGACGAGATGATGATGTTCGATCTCATCGACGTCGACGCCGCCGCGCGCAACAAGAACGACCTCAAGCGCAAGAAGGGCCGGCTCATCGGCGAGAACGGCCGCACCCGCGAACTGATGGAGGAACTGACCGGCGCGTCGGTCGTCATCTACGGCACGACGCTGGGGACGATCGGCGGCCCTCAGCAGGTCGAGGCCGTCCGCGAAGCCGCTGAGATGATCCTCGACGGCGCCCCCCACGGCGCGGTGTACTCGTTCCTCGAACGCAAGCACAACGAGCTGAAACGCCAAGGGATGGAGTACCACCAGTTCACCGGCTGACAGGCCTTTCTCCCCGACACAACGGTCTTTTCCGTCGCTGGCGCCTATCACCGGCGATGACCGACGATTTCTCGACCGGCCGACGCAAACTCCTCCAGAGCGCCGGCGCCGGCGGCACGGCGCTGCTCGCCGGCTGTAGCGAGCGGCTCGGACTCGCACAGAACGACAGCGACGGCGACGGCCAGCGCGAGGTCGGCGTCGTCGTCGCCGCCGACCAGCAGGCGCTCTTGGAGGCCCAGAGCGAGGCCCAGCAGGGCGTCCAGTCGGGCAACCTCACCCAGCAGGAGGCCACCGAACAGTATCGACAGCGCCAGCGTGAGTTGCTCGAACAGGCGATCGAGTCGCTGACCGAGTCGCTTTCGTCCTCGGTCACCGTCGAACAGCGCTACTCGCAACTCGGCGCCGTCGTCATCTCGGGGCCCGCAGACGCCCTGCTCGATACGCTCGAACTCGAGAGCACCCAGTCGCTGGTGCTCGCCAGTCGGATCGAGGCCGCGGCGTCGTCATCGACCTCGGCGAACTCCTCGTAGCGCGGTCTGGAGTCTGGTTTTCGCGGTGGCTTGGGATATTGCCTTATGAATGGGCGTCTCGGCAGCGCCTGTCGACCGCTACGTCTACCGTGTTACTCGTCTACACACCGCTTGGAACAAAGGATTTATATAGAATGGCAATCAATCGTCTACCGACATGGCACAGCAGATGGGCAATCAGCCGATGATCGTACTTTCCGAGGACAGTCAGCGCACCTCCGGAAAGGACGCACAGTCGATGAACATCACGGCCGGCAAGGCCGTTGCCGAGGCCGTTCGGACCACACTCGGTCCGAAAGGCATGGACAAGATGCTCGTCGACTCGACGGGCAACGTCGTCGTCACGAACGACGGCGTCACCATCCTCAAGGAGATGGAGATCGAGCACCCGGCGGCCAACATGATCGTCGAAGTCGCCGAGACCCAAGAGGACGAGGTCGGCGACGGTACCACCTCCGCCGTCGTCGTCTCCGGCGAACTCCTCGGCGAGGCCGAGGACCTGCTCGATCAGGACATCCACGCCACCACCCTCGCGCAGGGGTATCGACAGGCAGCCGAAGAAGCCAAAGACATTCTCGAGGACATCGCCATCGAGGTCGACGCCGACGACACCGAGATCCTCGAGGAGATCGCCGCCACCGCGATGACGGGCAAGGGCGCCGAGAACGCCAAGGACCTGCTCGCCGAGCTCGTCGTCAACGCCGTCACGAGCGTCGCCGACGACGGCGACGTCGACACTGACAACATCAAGGTCGAGAAGATCGTCGGCTCGACCGTCGAGAACTCCGAGCTCGTCGAGGGCGTCCTCGTCGACAAGGAGCGCGTCCACGAGAACATGCCCTACCTCGTCGAGGACGCCGACGTTGCGGTGCTCGACGACGCGCTCGAAGTCCAAGAGACCGAGATCGACGCCGAGGTCAACGTCACCGACCCCGACCAGCTCCAGGACTTCCTCGATCAGGAAGAAGAGCAGCTCAAGGAGATGGTCGACCAGATCGTCGACGCCGGCGCGGACGTCGTGTTCGCCCAGGACGGCATCGACGACATGGCCCAGCACTACCTCGCCGAAGAGGGCGTGCTCGCGGCCCGCCGCGTCAAATCCGACGACGCCACGAAGCTCGCCCGCGCGACGGGCGCTCGCGTCGTGAGCAACGTCAACGACATCGAGTCCGACGACCTCGGCTTCGCCGGCTCCGTCTCCCAGCAGGACGTGGGTGGCAGCCAGCAGATCCTCGTCGAGGACGTCGAGAACGCAAAGTCCGTCACGCTCCTGCTCCGCGGCGGCACCGAGCACGTCGTCGACGAGCTCGAGCGCGCCATCGAGGACAGCCTCGGCGTCGTCAGCGTCACGCTGGAGGACGGCAAGGTCCTGCCCGGCGGCGGCGCCCCCGAGACCGAACTCGCCCTCGAACTGCGCCAGTTCGCCGACTCCGTCGGCGGCCGCGAGCAGCTCGCCGTCGAGGCCTTCGCCGACGCGCTCGAAGTCGGCCCGCGCACCCTCGCCGAGAACGCCGGGCTGGACTCGATCGACTCGCTCGTCGAGCTCCGTAGCGAGCACGACAGCGGCAACGAGGCCGCCGGCCTCGACGCCTACACGGGCGACGTCATCGACATGGAAGAGGAAGGCGTCGTCGAGCCGCTCCGCGTCAAGACGCAGGCCATCGAGTCCGCCACCGAGGCGGCCGTGATGATCCTGCGCATCGACGACGTCATCGCCGCAGGCGACCTGAAGGGCGGCGAAGTCGGCAACGACGACGACGACGCTGGCGGCCCGCCCGCGGGCGGCCCCGGCGGCGCGCCCGGCGGCATGGGCGGCGGTATGGGCGGCGGCATGGGCGGCATGATGTAAGCTCGGCCCATCTGCCAGTAGCTTCATCGACACGCCGACCGCACCGCCCGTCGAACGACTCGCGCCTTTCTTTCGCGCTCGCCCGGTTAGCGGCGGCGCTGGCGTTGGAGCGGCGTTCGGACCGCACAGCGGCGTCACGACGCCATCGCCCGGCAGCGTCACGACGCCGCCGATCGGCGATGCAATATCACATTCCGGTACCACGACGCCGTTCGGCAGCACATATTAAGTACGATCCCGCAAAATTTGCCACGCATGGAGACGCTGTTGCTAAACGGGGAGGACGTCGACGCAAACGCCGAGATCGGTGCCGTGATCGACGCCGTCGAACGGGCGTTCACAGCCTACGAACGCGGCGACGTACAGATGCCCGCCAAGTCCTACATCGAGTTGCCACAGTACAACGGCGATTTCCGGTCGATGCCGGCGTACGTCGAGACCGACGCGTGGGACGCTGCCGGCGTCAAGTGGGTCAACGTCCACCCAGACAACCCCGAGGAGTACGACCTGCCGACCGTGATGGGGACGCTGATCTACTCCGATCCCGAGACGGCCTACCCCCGCTCGGTCATGGACGGGACGGAACTGACGATGAAGCGAACGGGCGCCGCGGCGGCCGTGGCGACCGACCAGCTCGCCGTCGAGGATGCGACGAGTCTCGGCCTCGTCGGCGCCGGCGTCCAGTCGTACACCCAGCTGAACGCCATCGCGGAGGTGCGCCCGATCGAGGAGGTCGTCGTCGCGGATCAGGACGCCGAACGCGTCGCCGACTTCGTCGACGCTTTCGAGGACCGCTTCGACGTACGGGGCGGGTCGATCTCGGAAGCCGGTCACTGCGACGTGCTCTCGACGGTGACGCCGGTGCGCGAGCCGATCGTCGGTGTCGACGACCTCGGCGAGCGCACGCACGTCAACGCCATCGGCGCCGACGCCGCCGGCAAACACGAGATCGAGGACGCGGTGCTGACCGGGGCGAAACTCGTCATCGACGACCACGAGCAGTGTACCCACTCCGGCGAGATCAACGTGCCCTGGAGCGAGGGCGTGCTGGGCGAGGGCGACATCCACGCCGAACTCGGCGCGATCGTCGCCGGGAACGCGGAGGGGCGTACCGCTGTGGACGGCCGCACTGTCTTCGACTCGACGGGGCTGGCAATTCAGGACGTTGCTGCGGCCCACGTCGTCTACGAGAACGCCCGCGAGAACGGCGACGGCTACCCCTTCGAGATGGTCAATCTCGACTGAGCGGGCCGCTGCTTGTCG
This sequence comes from Natronoarchaeum philippinense, assembly GCF_900215575.1. Classification (NCBI taxonomy): domain Archaea; kingdom Methanobacteriati; phylum Methanobacteriota; class Halobacteria; order Halobacteriales; family Natronoarchaeaceae; genus Natronoarchaeum; species Natronoarchaeum philippinense. Next base: position 354,797 of record NZ_OBEJ01000003.1, read on the forward strand.
ATATCGTGCTACTCCTCGCCGCTGCTGACCGCATCGAGGAGTTTCGTGATCAGCCAGACGATCAGGATAAAGGGCAACAGCGGTATCAGCAAGATCAGCAGTCCGAGCAACAGCCCCCAGCCGATCACGTCCATCTCGGCGTCCTTGCGCCCGTGCGTCCCCGGCGTCACCGTTCGATACGCCTTCTCGGGCAACGACGGCTCCTCGTCCGCGTCGCTCATGGGCTAGATCCAACGAACTGACGCATAAATGGCGGGCGCGAGTGCAGCCGCTCTCAGTCGTCGTCGGCGCCGACGGCGCCGTCGATCCGCGACTCGCCGCCGAGCGCGGTTTCGCGCAGGTCATCTTCGATCTCTTCGAGCGACCGGCCCGTCGTCTCGGGGACGAAGGCGTAGGCGAAGGCGAATGCGGCGACGCTCAGCGCCGCGAACGTCCAGAACGTGCCGGCCTCGCCGATCCGGGCGACGAGGACGGGGAACGACTGGGCGACCGCGAGGTTCGCAGCCCAGTTGACGACCGTCGTGACGCCGACCGCGGTGCCACGAACCTTCAGCGGATATATCTCGGAGTTGAGCAGCCAGAACACCGGTCCGAGGCCGATGGCGAAGAACGCGACGTACAGCATCAGGCTGGCCACCGCGATCAGACCGACCGCGCCCGAGAGGCCGGGCAGGAAGTACGCGGCGCCGAGCCCGGTCAGCGTCACGGTCATCCCGACGAGTCCGACCAGCAACAGCGGCCGACGGCCGACACGGTCGATCAACAGTAGGGCGACCAGCGTCATCGTCACGTTGACGACGCCGATGACCACCGTCGCCAGCAGCGAGCCGCTGGCGCCGAAGCCGGTCGATTCGAGAATCGACGGACCATAGTACATCACGGTGTTGATGCCGGTCAACTGCTGGAACGCCGCCAGCCCGACGCCGACGACCAGCATCGGCCGGACCCACGGAGCGAGCAGGTCACGCAGGCTCGCGTCCTCGACCTCGGCTTTTTCTTTGATTTCGCGGAGTTCCGAGTCGACCTGATCGCCCGTCCGGACCGACGCGAGCACGTCCCGTGCCTCCTCGACTCTCCCCTGCTCGAACAGCCAGCGCGGACTTTCGGGCATGAACAGCATGCCGACGAACAGGGCGGCGGCGGGAACCGTCCCCGCACCGAGCATCCAGCGCCAGACGGCGGCGCCCTCGAACGCGAGGTTCGTCACCGCCGTCACGAGCAGGTCCTCGGCGAACGCGTAGTTCACCAGATACGAGGTCAGCAGGCCGAACGTGACGGCGAACTGGAACAGCGTCACCATGCCGCCGCGGATGTCGGCCGGCGAGATCTCGGAGATGTACAGGGGGCCGATCATCGACGCCAGCCCGACGGCGACGCCGTCGACGACGCGGCCGACGAACAGCCACTCGATCGTCGGCGCGACGGCCATGATCGCCGAGCCGACGAAGAACACGACTGCGGCGACGAGGATCACGTTTCGGCGTCCGATCCGGTCGGCGAGGCGTCCGCCGACGGCGGCGCCGACGATCGCCCCGACCAGCGCGCCGCTCACGACGAAGCCCTCGACGAGCGACTCGTCCATCGAGATGCCGAACAACGACGTCATGGCGAAGGTGTCGGGGATGAAAAGCAGCGCCCCTGAGATGACGCCGGTGTCGAAGCCAAAGAGAAGCCCGGTCAGCGCCGCCAGCGCTCCGATGACGTAGACGAACGGATTTCGTTCGTTCGTCGACGGTCCTGTGAGTGTCGTTGACATAAGTATCGGTTACAGCCCGTCAGTTCCAAACGCTCATTAACAAATACGTCGATTTTTCTAAAAGTAAAGACCGTTAAAACGGATATTCATCTCATTGTTTGTTTTTGAACGCGACTAGGGATGATCTGGAGGAATCGTTCAGCCACCTCTAGTGGCCCACCGAACAGGCTCGGAAGTCGGATGGAAAGGTATAGGGCGCCCACCCGTCGATTCACGTGTAAGCTGATGAGCAAGGAGAGCTACGACCACGCCGCCGTCGAGGCCCGCTGGCAGGAGGCGTGGGACGACGCGGACGTGCATCGGACGCCCGACGAGGTCGAGGACCCGACGTACGTCCTCGGAATGTACCCCTACCCCTCCGGCAAACTCCACATGGGCCACGTCCGAAACTACACGATTACGGACGCATACGCCCGCTACCGTCGGATGCTCGGGGACGATGTCCTCCACCCGATGGGCTGGGACTCCTTCGGCCTGCCCGCCGAGAACGCCGCCAAGGAACGGGACACCAACCCGCGGGACTGGACGTTCGACTGCATCGACACGATGCGCGACCAGATGGAGTCGATGGGCTTTGGCTACGACTGGGAGCGCGAGATCACCACCTGCAAGCCCGAGTACTACCGGTGGAACCAGTGGCTGTTCCGCCGGTTCGTCGAGGAGGGGCTGGCCGAGCGCCGGGACGCCGACGTGAACTGGTGTCCCGACTGTGAGACGGTGCTCGCCGACGAGCAGGTCGAGGGCGACGACGAACTCTGCTGGCGCTGTGGCCACCCCGTCGAGGAGCGCGAACTCGAACAGTGGTTCCTGCAGATCACCGAGTACGCCGACGAGTTGCTCGAGGATATCGACGATCTGGAGGGCTGGCCGGACTCGGTCCGCCAGATGCAGCGCAACTGGATCGGCCGCCAGCACGGGACGGAACTCGACTTCGAGGTCGAGGGCCACGGCTCTGTCACCGCCTTCACCACCCGCGCGGACACGATTCACGGCGCGACGTTCTTCGCGCTGGCGCCGGATCACCCGATCGCCGAGGAACTGGCCGAGCAGGACGACGCGGTCCACGAGTTCGTCGAGCACGAGGCCGACCCCGACGGCGACGAGCCAAACGGCGTCGAGACCGACCTCGTGGCGACCAACCCCGTCACCGGCGACGAGATCCCCGTCTACGTCGCCGACTTCGTCCTCTCGGACGTGGGGACCGGCGCGCTGATGGCCGTCCCCGCCCACGACGAGCGCGACCACGCCTTCGCCGAGAAGATGGGCATCGACATCCAGCCTGTCATCGCACCCGAACCGGACGAGGGCGAGGAGCCGGAAGCGCCCGACGTCTCCGAGGAGGCCTACACCGACGACGGCGTCCTCGTCAACTCCGGCGACTACTCCGGACTCGATAGTGAGACCGCCCGACAGCAGATCACCGACGACACCGAGGGCGCCGAGCACGCCACCCAGTACCGCCTGCGCGACTGGGGCATCTCCCGCCAGCGCTACTGGGGGACGCCGATTCCGGTCGTCCACTGCGACGACTGTGGCCCTGTCTTGGTTCCCGAGGAGGACCTGCCGGTCGAACTGCCCGAGTTCGTCAACACCACCGGGAATCCGCTCGACGCCGCGGAGGAGTGGAAACAGACCACGTGTCCCGACTGCGGCGCCGACGCCACCCGCGAGACGGACACGATGGACACGTTCTTCGACTCCTCGTGGTACTTCCTGCGGTACGTCTCGCCCGACCTGTCGGACGCACCCTTCGATCTGGAGCGGGCCAACGACTGGATGCCCGTCGACCAGTACGTCGGCGGCATCGAGCACGCCGTGATGCATCTGCTGTACTCCCGCTTTTTCACGAAGGTGCTGGCCGACAACGAGGGCCTAGAGCACCGCGAGCCGTTCAGCAACCTGCTCGCGCAGGGGATGGTCCAGTTGGAGGGCGAGAAGATGTCCAAGTCCAAGGGCAACGTCGTCTCGCCCCAGCGCATCGTCGAGGAGTACGGCGCCGACACCGCCCGCCTGTTCATGATGCAGGCCGCCCAGCCCGAGCGTGACTTCGACTGGAGCGAGGAGGGCGTCAAGTCGACCTACCGGTTCCTGACGCGCCTGAAAGACACCGTCGAGACGTTCGACGCCGAGGCCGCGGACGGCGACCACGACGCGGTCGCCAGCTACGTCGCCGACGAGATCGACGCCGCGGTCGCCGTGGCGTCCGACGAGTACGACGAGTTGACCTTCAACGAGGCGCTGCGAGAGGCCCAGTCGCTCGTTCGGACGCTCCGCCAGTACCGCGAGCGCGGCGCCGTCCACGCCGAGACGTTCGAACGCGGCCTCTCGGTTGCCGTTCGTCTGCTGGCGCCGGTCGCGCCCCACCTCGCTGAGGAACTCTGGTCGGAACTAGGCAACGACGGCTTCGTCGCCGAGGCCCAGTGGCCCGCGGCCGACGCCGACCGCCAGACCGTCGAACGCCGTCGCAACCTCGTCGAGAACACCCGCGAGGACGTTCGACAGATCATCGATGTCGCCGGGATCGAGGACCCCGAGCGTATCGATGTCGTCGTGACGCCCGAGTGGAAATACGACGCGCTCGGCATCGCCATCGAGTCCGACGCCGACAACCTGATCTCGGAACTGATGCAGAACGGCGACATCCGCGAACAGGGCGACGCCGCCGCGAGCTACGGGCAGGACCTCCAACAAGAGCGCGAGGCGCTCACGATGACGCTCGATCCCGACGCCGAATACGAGGCGCTGGAAGCCGCTGCGTGGCTGGTCGAGCGCGAGTTCGAGGCTCCTGTCGATGTCGTCCGCGCCGAGGCGGCCGACGACAGCGTGGCGAACAAGGCCGAGCCCGGCCGGCCCGCGATCGATATCGAGGAGTAAGGACTTCACCGCGTTTTTCTCGGCGCCCAAAACCGGAAAAAGCGGCTGCTATCCGCAGCCTGACACTCCCGAGCTGCCCACGTCGAGCTCGTGGGCGAGTTCGCCGAGGCCGTCCAGGACCGGTTCCGCGAGACCCTCGCAGAGCGCCGGCCATTCTTCGACTGGCAGACGGAGTATCGCGTCGGTCCGACGCCGGTCGACGTTGCGGGGGTCGACAACGGCGTCACTGCGGAATCAGGAACCTCTGGCACGCTCGCGCTGATCGAACTGGAGTGGCGTCGCGCCGATCCCGCCGACAACTCCGCGAAACTGTTCAGACATCTCGCCGACGGCGCGCTCGACGAGCACGATCGGATCGTCGTCTGTCAGGTGTTCACCGGCTACTACGACCTCGCTCGCGGCGGCGTCTCCTCGAAGCGGGAGAACGCCGAGTTCGTCGGCCGGGTCGCCGCCGACGCGTTCGATAGAGTGTCTTACTCTCCGGTCGACTTCGACCTCGACCCGCCGAAACGGGGCGGTGAATGGCCCGACGACTGGAAACGGCGCGCCGACGAGTGCGCTCGGCGGATCGACGCCGCGCTCGACGAGTAGGTCGCGCCCGCGCCACGCTCGGTGTCGGCACCTCACTCGATGTCGATCTCGTGGCCGTCGCCGTCGACGTGTTGCTTCGGCAGCGTCACCGTCAGGACGCCGTTGTTGTACGACGCCGACACGTCGGTCTCGTCGACGGGGTCGGGCAGCGTCACCGATCGGCTGACTGTCTGTCGGCGCCGCTCCCGGCGGATGTACTGCTCGTCCTCGTCGTCCTCTTCTGTCGATTCCTCGCGCTCGGCCTCGATTCGGACCGTGTCGTTGGTCAGCGTCAGGTCGATGTCGTCGGTTTCGTAGCCCGGCAGGTCGACCGTGACGACGAACTCCTCGTCGTGGTCGGCCACGTCGACCGACGCCGAGGAGACGCCCGTCCGCATTTCGAGGTCGCCCTCGAACTGGCCGAGTTGCCGGTTCATCCGCTCTAGCATCCTCTCGAACTCCTCGAACGGGTTCCCTCGCATACTGGATCTGGGGTGGAGTGCCCGTGGAAAACTTCGACGCTATCGCTCATAAAATCGGGCCTCCGAAAAGATCGAGACTGCTGACGGAACGATTGCCGGCGCTCACACGACGTGTTCGGAGTCGTAGGAGCCGAGGCGTCGCACCCAGCCGTCTTCGGCGATGTGCTCGATCTCGGTCAGCGCCTGTGCGGTCCGGTCTTCGTACAGACCCGCCGCCACGTCGATGTGGAACACGTAGTCGCCCAGTCGCTCCCCGCTGGGACGGGACTCGACGCGCGTGAGGTTGATGTCCCGGTCGGCGAAGGGTTCGAGCAGGTCGAGCAGCAGGCCGGGGTAGTCGGCGTTCGGGTAGACGACGAAGGTCGACTTGCCGCCGGCGGGCGAGCGGTCCTCGGTCGGCGCCAGCACGAAAAAGCGCGTCGCGTTCGAGGTCCGGTCCTGAATGTCCTCGGCGAGCACCTCGAGGTCGCCCCCGCCGTTGTCGGGGTGGGCGATGCCGGCGACGGCGGGGTCCTCGCGGGCGAGTTCGACGCCGCGAGCCGTGCTGGCGACGGCTTCGAGATCGGCGTCTGGGTACCGTTCGTCGAGGTAGCCCCGACACTGCGCGAGCGCCTGCGTGTGGCTGGCGATGCGGTCGAACTCCTCGTTTTGGGCGAGCAGTGCGTGACGGATCGGCGTCACGACTTCCTTGACGACGGCGACCTCGTACTCCGCCAGTGCGTCTAAGCTCTCGGTGACGCTGCCCTCGATACTGTTCTCGATGGCGACGACGCCGCGGTCGTACTCGCCGTCGGCGACGGCGTTGACGATCGCCGTCACCGATTCGCGGAAGTCGACCGTATCGGAAATCGACTGGGCCGCGCGGTGTGAGTAGGTTCCTTCGGGCCCCAGCGTGACTACGTTCATTGACAGAAGCTACTGGTTTCGGGGTGAAAAACGCCGCGGTCGTCGCGGGTTCGGACTGGCTACGCCACGAGCAGTACGTCGAGTACGAGTGACGCCGCTACCACAGCGATGACCGCTTTCCACACGCTACTCGCTGATCGACTCGGATTCATTCGGATAAACCCGCTCGCAAGCATAAACGTGGCCACGTACGCTCCGACTGCCAGCAGACCGCCTCCAGCGGAGAACGGGTCGGTAACGGTCCCAAGGAGCAAGCTTGTGAGCACCGACAGCGCTATGAACGCGCTTACAACTTCCCCGGTCTCGCTCATCAGCACCTCTTTGCACTCAACACGGGGAGAAAATATTTTCGCTCGATAGCTTCACGCGGCGTCGGCGTCAGTCCTCGATACCGACCCACCAGATGCAGTCACAATCCGGGTTTTCGCACTCGTAGAACTCCGCGAGCACGCGGCCGTCGAGATCCGTTTTCTCGCCGTCCCAGAGCCCCACAGATCCACACGCCGGGCAGACCTCTTTCTGTTCCACCTCTTCGTGAGGAAACTCGACTGTTCTCATGGGCGCTAGTACGACTGGACTGCTCAAAGACGTACGTTCCAGATACTCCCGCGACCGCCGTCGCGGGGCGTCGCGTCGCTACGGAGTCGGGCTGTTGGCCAGCGGGCTCCGCCTACCGATTCAGCGTGTGGATGGCGTGGCCCAGCGCGTTTTCGGCGGCCTCCATCACGGCTTCGGATAGCGTTGGGTGGGTGTGGACCGTCGCGGCGATGTCTTCGACCGTGGCGCCCATCTCGACGGCCAGTCCGATCTCGGCGATCAACTCGGAGGCCTCCGGGCCGACGACCTGCCCGCCGAGGACGAGCCCCGATTCCTCGTCGGCGACGAGCCTGACGAACCCGTCGGAGTCGCCGGTCGTGAGCGCTCGGCCGCTGGCACGGAACGGGAACTCCCCGACCATCGGCTCGAAGCCCTCGTCTTCGGCGTCCTCCGCTGTGAGCCCGACGGTGCCGATCTCGGGGTCGGTGAAGACCGCCGCGGGGATCGACTGATAATCCAGCGCTGCGGGCTCGCCGGCGATCACCTCGGCGGCGACCTGCCCCTCCTTACTGCCCTTGTGAGCCAGCATCGGTTCGCCGGCCACGTCGCCGACGGCGAAGATGTGCTCTACGTCGGTCCGGGCTTCCTCGTCGGTCTCCAAGAAGCCGCCGTCGTTCGGTTCGAGCCCCGCGGCGTCGAGGTTCACCGTGTCGGTGACGGGCTGGCGTCCCACCGCGACGAGCACCTTCTCGGCGGTGAGTTCGAGCCCGTCGTCGGCGTCGTCAGCCGGCTCGGTTTCGACCGTCACGACGCCGTCGTCGCCGCGGCGCCAGTCGCTCGCGCTCTGGCCGAAGTGGAACTCGACGCCCAACTCCTCGGCGCGTTTCTTGACGGGGCGAGCGAGGTCGTCCTCGTAGGTCGGCAGCGCTCGGTCGAGCATCTCGATGACGGTAACGTCGGTGCCGAGTTTGGCGAACACGCCCGCCAGTTCCATGCCGATGTAGCCCGCGCCGACGACAACCAGCGAGTCCGGCACCGACTCCAGCGCGAGCGCCTGCCGGGAGTCGAGAATGGGCTCGTCGTCGTAGGCGAAGCCGGGGATCTCGATCGGGCGCGAGCCCGTCGCCACGACCGCGTGCTCGAACTCGATCGTCTCGGCGCCTTGGCCATCACCGCCGTGGACGACGCGGGCCTCGTGCTCGCCGGCGAACTCCGCGCGCCCCTCGACCAGATTGACTTGATTGGCTTTGCAGAGCTTCTCGACGCCGCCGGTGAGTTGGTCGACGACGCCGCCTTTCCAGTCTTGCATCCCGCCGAGGTCGATCTCGGGGTCGGCCTCGATCCCCATCTCCTCGGCGTGGGCGGCGTCGTGGGCCACGTCGGTCGCCGAGATGAGCGCCTTCGAGGGGATACAGCCGTGGTTGAGGCAGGTGCCCCCGACGGCGTCGTCCTCGACGAGCGTCACGTCCAGATCGAGCTGTCCGGCCCGGATCGCGGCGACGTAGCCGCCCGGTCCGCCGCCGATCACCAGTACGTCCGTTCCTGTTGCGATGTCTCCGACGACCATTGATGAGTGCTTGTATCGGGAGGTAAGTAGTTGGTAGGGTCTATTCCAGCAGCAACAGCGACGGTTCTTCGAGATACTCCATCAGGGTGTTCGTAAATCGGGCGGCATCGGCGCCGTCGACGACCCGGTGGTCGATCGACAGCGACAGCGGCAGCGTGTGGCGGGCGACGACCTCGCCGTCTTCGACCACCGGCCGCTGCTCGATCGCCCCGAGCGCGAGGATGGCGACCTGCGGCCGGTTGATGATCGGCGTGGCGTACTCGCCGCCGATCGCGCCGACGTTCGTGATCGTGAACGTGCCGCCGCGCAGCTCGCTCGGCTCGATCGAGCGCTCGCGGGCCTTCTGGACGAGTTCGTTCGTCTCGGAGGCGACCTGCAGGAGTCCCTTCCCGTCGACGTCATCGACGACCGGCACCATCAGCCCCGCCTCGGTGTCGGCGGCGACGCCGACGTTGTAGTAGCGCTTCTCGACGATCTCCTCGGCGTCCTCGTCGAGTTGTGCGTTCACGATCGGGTGCTGTTTCAACGCGGCGACGACGGCTTTCATCACGAGCGGCGTGTAGGTCAGCCGGATGCCGCGCTCGTCGGCTTCGGGGGCGAGTCGCTCGCGCAACTCGACCAGTTCGGTCGCGTCGGCCGTGTCGTGGTGGGTGACGTGGGGCGCGCTGAACTTCGCGTCGCTCATGCGCTCGCCGATCGTCCGCCGGACGCCGCGGTAGGGGCGGCGTCGCTCGCGCTCTCCCGCAACTGCGGTGTCGGCCGCCGCTCCGGTGTCGGCCTGCAGGGACGCTGTCTCGGCCGTCTGTGCCTCGCGCTGGGTGGCGGCGTACTCCCGGACCGCCTGCTCGGTGACGAACGCCTCGCCGTCGCGCTCCTCTGTCGCCGGGACCGCGTCGAGATCGACGCCTTCCTCGCGGGCGACCCGCCGCGTCGCCGGCGCGGCCAGCGTCCGGTCGCGGTCGGCGGCGTCCGCGGCGTCGGTCCGCGCCGTCTCTCTGCCAGTCTCCGCAACCGGTGTCGCTTCCTGCGACGGCGCTTCGGCGCCGCCCGTCGATTCCTGCGATTGCATTTCGGCATCGACCGCCGCCTCGGCGTCGGGGGCGGTCGACGACGCCGCGGCGTCCGCCCGAGCATCTGCGCCGCCGCTTGCGGCTGCTCCGGCATCCCCGCTCGCGGCAGCGTCCACGTCGCCGGCCGTGATGCGTCCGCCCGGCCCGGTGCCCTCGATCGCTCCGAGATCGACGCCCTCCTCGCGTGCCAACCGCCGGACGCTCGGCGGCGCGAACACGCGGCCAGATGCCGCCGTGTCCGCGTCGGAGGCTGTCTCTGCTTCGGCGTCCGCCGCTGTCTCAGCGTCGGCGTCCGTCTCCATCTGGGCATCGGATTCGGGTTCGCCCTCCTCGTCGGTGTCGAACGTGACGATCACGTCGCCGACGGGGACGATCTCGCCCTCCTCGGCGAGCAGTTCTTTGACTGTGCCGTCGACCGGCGCGGGCACGTCGACGACGGCCTTGTCGGTCTCGACTTCGGCGACGGGCTGGTCCTCGGTGACGGCGTCGCCGGGTTCGACGGCCCAGCGCACGATCTCGCCCTCGGCGACGCCTTCGCCCACGTCGGGCAGTTTGAACTCTCGGACCATCTCAGAACTCCACCGCCTCCCTGATTCCGTCCTCGATGCGCGTCGGTTCGGGCAGGTAGAAGTCCTCGGTGGCGTACAGCGGGAACGGCGTGTCGAAGCCGGTGACGCGCTCGACCGGCGCCTCCTGATACAGCAGGGCCTCCTCTTGGAGGATCGACGTGATCTCGCCGGCCAGCCCGCCGGTGCGGGGCGCCTCGTGAACGACGACGGCGCGGCCGGTCTTCTCGAAGGAGTCGACGATCGTCTCGCGGTCCAGCGGCGACAGCGAGCGCAGGTCGACCACCTCCACGTCGATCTCGCTGTCGAGGTTCTCGGCGGCTTCGGTCGTCCGGTGGGCCATCGCGCCCCACGCGTAGGCCGTCACGTCCGATCCCTCGCGTCGGACGGTGGCCTCGCCCAGCGGCACCTCGTAGTCCTCTCGGGGCACGTCGCCCCGGAACGCCCGGTAGATCAGCTTCGGTTCGAGAAAGAGGACGGGATCTGGATCGCGGATCGCGCTGAGTAACATCCCCTTGGCGTCGTAGGGCGTCGAGGGGACCGCGACCTTGAGGCCGGGCTGGTGGGCGAAGAAGGCCTCCGTCGACTCGGAGTGGTGCTCGGGCGCGCGGATGCCGCCGCCGTAGGGCGCCCGGACGACCATCGGGGCGGTGAACCGGCCGCGCGAGCGCGTTCGCAGGCGCGCGGCGTGGGAGACGAGTTGGTCGAACGCGGGGTAAATAAAGCCCATAAACTGGACTTCGGCGACCGGCTTGAGGCCGTAGGCGGCCATCCCGACGGCCGTGCCGACGATGCCCGATTCCGCCAACGGGGTGTCGATCACGCGGTCTTCCCCGAACTCCTCGTACAGCCCGTCGGTGGCGCGGAACACGCCGCCGTTCGCTCCTACGTCCTCACCCATCACCAGCACGTCGTCGTCGCGGGCCAGTTCCGTCGCCATTGCCTCTCGAACCGCCTCGACCAGCGTCAACGAGTCAGTCTCGACCGCGCTCGGGTCCGGCGTCTCGGTGGGGTGTTGTTTGCTCGCCATGGTCAGTCCTCCAGTAGGGCGTCGTCGCCGTGCGTTTCGCGGAGCCGGCGGAGGTACTCCAGTTGCTGTTCGAGCCGGTCGGGCATGTTCTGATAGACGTGTCGGAACATTTCCTCGGGGTCGGGACGCTCGGTGGATTCGGCCGTCTCGACGGCGTCGGCGACGCGTTCCTCGACCTCCGTCTCGATGGCGCCGACCTGCTCGTCGTCGAGTCGCCCCGTCGAGCGCAGGAACGTCTCCAGTCGCGGGATCGGGTCTTTTTGCTTCCAGCGCTCGACTTCGGCTTCCTCCCGATAGACGCTGGGATCGTCGGCGGTCGTGTGGGCGCCGAAGCGATACTGGACGGCCTCGATCAACGTCGGGCGCAACTCGCCGTCGTCGGGGTCTTTGGCCTTCTCGACGGCCTCGCGCGTGACTTTGTACACTGCGAGTGGATCCATCCCGTCGACTTGCACGCCCTCGAAGCCGTAGGCTTCGGCCTTCTGAGCCAGCGTCTCGCTTGCGGTCTGGCGCTCACGGGGCACCGAGATCGCCCACTGGTTGTTGTTACACAGAAAGACCGCAGGCACGTCGAACACGCCGGCGAAGTTCAGCCCCTCGTGGAAGTCGCCCTCGCTGGTCGCGCCGTCGCCGAAGTAACACAGGAACGCCCGATCTTCGCCCTTGAGCTTCGATGCCCACGCCGCGCCGGTCGCGTGGGGAATCTGGGTGGCGATCGGCACGGCCGGTGTGAACACGTTCACGCCCTCGGGCGGCTTGGCCCCTGCCTCGCTGCCCATCCAGTACAACACCGTCTGCTCGATGGGCATTCCCCGTACTGTCACCGCGGCGTGCTCCCGATAGCTCGGGAACAGCCAGTCTTCCTCGGCGAGCGCGTGGGCGCTACCGACCTGCGCGCCCTCCTGCCCCGACATCGGGGGGTAGGTACCCAGCCTGCCCTGTCGCTGCAGGCTCACCGCCCGCTGGTCGAGGTGCCGGGCCAGTCGCATGTCCCGGTACATCTCGACCAGCGTCTCGTCGTCGATGTCGGGCACTTCGGCGCACTCTCGTATCCGTCCCGCGTCGTCGAGCACCTGTACCCGCTCGTCAGGGTCGCGCTGTATCGTACTCATGAGAGAATCCTCCGGCGCATACCTACATGATCGTTCGCTCGGGTTATAGGATTTTCGTAGATAGTTTTACTATCGGGTCGCTCACTGCTAGTTACTCGCAAACACGTCCAGTTACGAGCCGTGAATCAAAACGAAATCTGTATTCTTGCGGGCAAAATATCTGTCTCGTCGGTCGGGGTGCTATCTGCGACGATCTTCTGCACGAACGCCCAATTACGGCGTGCTGATACGCTTAGTCGCTCGCCCGCGCTTCGGCTCTGGCGTCCTCGACGCTCTTGCCTTCCCGGAGCACGGCGTCGACGAACAGCTCGCCCGCTTTGTAGGACGATCGCACCATCGGGCCCGACGCGCAGTACAGGAAGTCGAGTTCCTCCTCGGCGACGCGACGCCACGTCTCGTACTTATCGGGGTGATCGTAGGATTCGACCGGGAGGTGTTCTCGGGAGGGACGAAGATACTGGCCCAGCGTCACCACGTCGACCTCGGCTTCCCGCAGGTCCGCGAGCGTCTGGTAGACCTCGTGGTCGTACTCGCCGTGGCCGAGCATGATCGAGGTCTTGGTGTAGATGTCCGACTCGCGGCTGGCCTGTTCGAGTACCGAGAGGCTCTGTTCGTAGCCAGCGCGGGGGTCTCTGACTTTGCCCTGCAGGCGCTCGACGGTTTCGACGTTGTGTGCCAGCACGTCCGGCTCGGCGTCGATGATCTTCCGGACGAGTTCGGGCTCGCCTTGGAAATCGGGAATCAGCACCTCGACGAGGACACCGGGATGCCGACGCTTGATCTCGCGGATCGTCTCGGCGAAGTGGGCCGCGCCCTGCTCGGGAAGGTCGTCCCGGTCGACCGAGGTCAGGACGACGTAGTCCAGCCCGATCTCGGCGACGGCGCTGGCGACGTTTTCGGGCTCGTCGGGATCGAGCGGTTCGCCGCCGCCGGTCTCGACATCACAGAAGCCACACGAGCGCGTACATTTGTGGCCCATCAGCATGAACGTCGCCGTCCCGCCGGCGTCGCCGCCCGCCGATCCGTCAGTTCGACCGCTCCAGCACTCGCCCAGATTCGGGCAGTTGGCCTCCTCGCAGACGGTGTTGAGGTCGTGCTCGCGGAGCGTCTGCTTGATCTCGGTGAACTCGCGCCCGGACGGCGGTTGCACGGCCAGCCAGTCGGGCTTGCGCGAGCGACTCATGCCTGACGTTCCGGGCTCCCCCAGCAAAAGGTTGCGGGATCACCGTTCTGTCCCCCGACGCGCTCAGCTCTCATCCGGATCTGTTCGACCGACTTCGGGGGGCACCCGCCCCGCTGCGACCGACCCGACGACCCGCTCGTCCCGACAGTACACGGTCCCGCCGTCACTATCGAACTCGACGATCCCTGCCCCGTCGAGTTTCGGGAGATGTACGTGATGCAACTCGACGACGAGCGTTTCTGCGTGCTTCGAGATGGACCTCGTCGTGCTGTCCTCCTCGCGGGTTGCTAGCCGGTGTGCGATCCGGTCGACGCCCAGCGCCGTGCGATCAGTGTTTGCGAGCACTTTGCATATTCGCCGCCGCCGTTCGTTCGCCAAGGCTTCGAGAATCAGATCGTCGGCTGTCTTAGTCATTGTTTGAGCCAGTGGTTGCTCGGCAAGACACGGTGTGCGCAGGTTCGGTAGATTCGGGTATAACCGTTCACCATGGACTGTAATGCCGGCCGGCGATTCCACGCGGGCGCCCTACCACGTCAGTCCGCGGCGGTCGCGTTGGTCTGGGCGAACACGGTGTTTTCCGCGAGCGCCGAGATGCCACGCCGCAGTCGCTCGGTCAGCGCCTGATCGGAGATGCCCAGTTCCGAGGCTACTTCGACGGTCGTACAGCGCCGCGGCACGTCGTAGTACCCCATCTCGACGGCCAGCGTCAGCGCCTCGTGCTGGTGCTCGGTCAGCCCGAACCGCGCTCTGGCGTCCGGTCCGGTCGGATGGTACACGCGCGCGACCGTGATCGTCGCCCCGGCGTCCTCGCAGCGGCGTCGAAACGTCGACATCGCGTCGTGGTCCGGAAATCTGAGCTCGAACCGCCACTCCTCGCCGCTGCCGGTCGCACGGACGATCTGGCCGCACTGGTCCCGAATCGTCGTGAGGAGCAGATCGTCGGCGGCGTTCCAGTCGAGTCCGTACAGCGCCTGTGAGTCGAACGCCTCGACGATCTCGATCTCCTCGACGCTGGGCTCTGCATCCAGTCGCGCCGCGAACGCCTCGGTGTCGACGCCGTACACCCACAAAAACGGCACCGCACGCTCGCCGGCAGGCACGAGTGTTTCCAACTCGACACTGGCACCATTTGACAGATTGAGAATACGCCCAAGCTCGAAGTCGGTGGCGGGAATTCTGAGCTCTGCGATGACACTCATGCTAGTTACTTTGATATTATTATTGACTAGTCGTTTATCGGGACGGCTTGGTATATCATGGTATACATATCTTATACCCATCGCTCTTAGTAATGAACGATGGGTTTAGGTTGTGTATGATAGATATTGGCATGAAAAGAGATACCTATCGACTCACTCAGCCCAGCACGTATCGAAGCGCGGGGTAGCGCTCGATCAGCGCCTCGCCGCCGACCTCGACCTGTTCGAGCCGACGGTCGACACCGAGGATTCGGCCCGCGCCGAAGGCGGCGACGGCGAGGAACACGACGCCGTAGATCAGCGTCGAGTCGAACAGGGCGAGCCAGTCGCCGGTCCACCCGCCGAGGTAGAACAGCGCCATCTGCATGGCACCGCCCAGCGCGGCCAGTCGGACGAACGCGCCGGCGATCAGCGCGACGCCGATCAGGAGTTGGGTCACCGGGACGACGACGTTGACGACCTCCATCAGCGCCGCGTTGCCGGCCATGGCCGCGTACAGGCCGCTCACCGGGCTGGCCGGGTCGACGCCGTAGGCGAGGTAGCCGGCGGCGTCGAACGGCCATTCGGAGACTTTGCCGAGGCCGGCAAAGAGGATCATTCCGCCGATGACGACACGTAGGGCGACGACGAACCACGCTGACAGCGCGTGGGGCCGGCCTTCGAGTGCGATTCCGCCGTACTGGCTTTCGAGTCTGTTTTCGGTCTTGGTGGACATCGTTGTTCTCCCTCTTACAGTTCTTACTACACACGTTCACGTATTAACTGGAAGACTTGATTTCCAAATATAGAGAATAGTGTCACGCAAACGCATGTTTGGTTATCTCACGGCGGCGTCTCTCCGCTTTCCCGCCGACCGCTTGGCTCCCATCGCGGCTGGACTCGCCAACGGAAACGCATATGACGCCCGGCCCCACCCATTTGGACGATGGAGGTCGCCGAGGTTCTCCCCGATTTCGCGGACGCATTCGCCTTCGAGGAGTTCAACGAGATGCAGCGCGAGGCGTACCGTCCGATTCTCGACACCGACGAGAACGTCGTCGCCAGCGCACCGACGGGCAGCGGCAAGACCGCACTGGCCGAGCTTGCGATCTGCAAGGCGCTGTCCGACGGCGGCACCGCGCTGTTTATCGCTCCCCTGCGCGCGCTGACCAACGAGAAGGAGTCCGACTGGGAGCGCTTCGAGCAACTGGATTTTTCGGTGTACGTCGTCACCGGCGAGCGCGACCTGAACCCCCGCCGCGCCGAACGTGCCGACATCCTCGTGATGACGCCCGAGAAGGCCGACTCGGCGACCCGCAAGCACGACACGCGGCGGTACTCGTTTATCACCGACATCGACGTTTGCGTGATCGACGAGGTCCACCTGCTGGACTCCGAAAAGCGCGGCAGCGTCCTCGAAGTAACGATTTCGCGGCTTCGGCGGCTCTGTGATCCTCGCGTCGTCGCGCTCTCAGCGACGATGCCGAACGTCGACGACGTGGCGGCGTGGCTCGACGCCCCCGAGGAGACGACGTTCCAGTTCGGCGACGAGTACCGCCCGGTCGACTTACACGCCGACGTGCGCACCTACACCCACGGCGAGAACTCCTTTGCCGACAAGTATCGGCGCCTCTATCGGGCGCTCGACCTCGCCGAACCCCACATCGACGACGGCGGACAGGCGCTCGTGTTCGTCTCCTCGCGCCAAGACACCGTTCAAGCGGCGAAGAAGGCCCGCGACGAGATTGCAGAGCGCGACCTCTCGATGGGCGCCCGTGGGGACTACGACTACCACACCGAGACTCAGCAACTCGAAAACGACACGCTCCGGAAGTCGGCGCTCGACGGCGTCGCCTTCCACCACGCCGGGCTCTCGAAGAACGACCGGGACCTGATCGAGCAGTGGTTCAAGGAGGGCCAGATCCAACTCCTGTTCTCCACGTCGACGCTCGCGTGGGGGGTCAATCTCCCGGCGCGCTGTGTCGTGATCCGGGACACGAAGTATCACGACCCGCTGGAGGGCGAGGTCGACATGAGCCCGCTGGACGTGCTCCAGATGCTCGGGCGCGCTGGACGGCCCGGCTACGACGACGTGGGCTACGGCTGGATCGTCTGCGATCGCTCGGACGCCGACAAGTACCGCCGACTCCTGACGGAGGGCAAAGAGATCGAGTCCCGCCTCGCCGAGGACGTAGAGTCCCACCTCAACGCCGAAATCGCAATGGGCACCGTCGAGCACCTCGACGACGTGGTCGAGTGGATCGAGACGACGTTTTACTACCGGCGTGCCCAGTCGGTTCCCGACCAGTACGGCTTCGGCGACCTCGACGACGCGGCGTTCGACGACGCCCTCCGCGAGCAGGTCAGCGACGCCCTCGCGGGCCTCGAAGCGCGCGGCTTCGTCGAGACCGAGGGGTTGCGCGTCGACTCCACCGCACTCGGAACGCTGGCCTCGAAGTACTACCTTCGCCTCGACACTGCCAAACGATTTCACGACGTTGCCACCGGCGAGGAAATCGATGTCGACGCCGTCCTCGAAGCGGTGGCGACCGCCAGCGAGTTCGACTCGGTCAACGCCCGTTCCGCCGAGCGCGACGCCATCTCGGCGGTGCTGTCGGGCCAGACGGTCGGCGATGTCGACGCCGGCCAGCGCAAGGTGCTGGCGATCTTGCACTCCTCGATGACCGGCTCGACGCCGGCCGACCTCTCCAGCGACGCGTGGGTGATCCGCCAGAACGCGGTTCGGCTGCTCTCTTCGCTACAGGCCTTCTTCGAGCGCTTCGCAGAGCCACGGGCAGCCAACCTCGCCCGGCGCGTCGAGGCGCGCCTCGAAAACGGCGTCAGCGACGACGCCGTCGGGCTGACCGCGGTCGATGGCATCGGCTCGGGCCGGGCGAGCAAACTGGCCTCCGAGGGACTGACGACGCCGGCGGACGTTCAGTCGGCCGGCGTGGATGGGTTAGTGGCCGCGGGCCTCTCGGACGGCGTCGCCGAGCGCGTCGTCGACGCCGCCGGCGAGCTTCCCGTGGTCGGCATCGACTGGGGCGCCTTCCCCGACTCGATCGCGCAGGGCGACAACGAGATGTGTGAAGTCACTGTGACCAACGCCGGCGAGGGCGCGCAGGCGGGCGTGCGCGTGACGGTCAACGGCGTCGAAATGACCGCCACCGAAGCGTATCTCTCCCAGCCCGTCGAGGTGCCGGTCGGCGTCTTCGGCGGGTCGGAAAGCCCGATGGAGTTCACGGTCGAGGTCTGTTTCCCGGATCTGCCGCTGTTGCCGGTGCGGGACTCGCGGACGGTGCGGGTGGAGTAGTCAGCTCGTCAGCTCCAACAACAGGCCGCGCAACTCCTGTGGGCCGTCTGCGACGTGATCGGCCGTCGAGAGATCCATCCCCTGATTGATCTCGGTCCGGTAACCGACGCTGGTCATTCCCGCGCGGTTCGCGGCTTCGACGCCGTTTTCGGAATCTTCGACGGCGATGCACTCGCTCGGGTCGACGCCGACCTCCGCGGCTCCGATCTCGTACACTTCGGGTTCGGGCTTGCTCGGCCCGTCGATCTCGTTGCCGCTGACGACGGCGTCGAAGTGCTCGTCGATGCCGAACCGGTCGACGACGATGCCGATCCAGTCCAGCGGCGACGAGGAGACGACGGCCGTTCGGACGCCGCGGTCGCGCAGGTCGTCGGCCAGCGCCTCGAACCCCTCCAGCAACTCGGCGTGCTCGTGGTACAGCTCCTCGGCGGCGTCCTCGTAGTAGGCCTCGAACTCCTCGCGACCCATATCGAGGTGTTCGCCGTAGTGTTCCTCGAGGTAGCCGTGGATCTCGCGGTAGTTCATCCCCGTGATCTCCTCGTCGTCGACGACGCCCTCGCCGACGGCCTCGGGCAGGACCTGCTCCTCTTCGAGTTCGACCCAGTACTCTTCGGAGTCGACCAGCACGCCGTCCATGTCGAACAACACTGCGTCCATTGTCGGGCAGTTCGTGACCGGGCGAGAAATACGCCTGAGAATCGGCAGGCTAGGCGGGGTTTCTGGCACCGCTACGACGCCGCAGAACGGGTAGCCCCCGAATGGCCGTCAGGCCGGCTCTTCTTCGTACTCGGTGCGCTCTTTGAGCAGGTCGCGGAACTCGTCGGGGTTGTCGATCGACTCGGCCTCCTCGCGCTCGATGAGTGCGGTGCCGTCGACCGAGTCGCGCTTGGCGCTGTCGACGAAGTAGACCGAGCGGGTGCCGACGACCTCCCCGAGCGAGCCCATGATCCGGGCGCGTTTCTCGGCGGCGCGCGTGAACTTCGAGTGGCCCGTCAGGACGGTGCCCTCGACCGGCTGGGTGTCTTCGGCGTCCTCGCTGACGGCCTTGAACGGCGCTCGAAGCGTCGGATGCACGTCGTAGCCCGCACGGGTCATGACCGTCACCATGCGCTCGTCGTCGGGGTTGGCGTCGGGCTCGTTCGGCGTCGGGTCCTCGTCGCGGACCTCGTCGGCGCCTTCGAGCACGTCGACCGGGCTGGTCAGCCCGGAGCCGAACATCTCTTCGAGCTGCATCGCCACCTCGATCGAGGCGTTCATGCCGTCCTCGTACTTCGAGACGGTGCGCCGCGAGACGCCCAGCTCGGAGGCAAGTTGGCCGAGGCTCCAGCCGCGCTCCTCGCGCTTGTCTTCGAGAATTTCGCTGTCGATGCTGACGTACAGGCCGCCGGGGGCCGCGTAGATCAGCGGCGGGATGCCCTCGACGAACAGGTCCATCGCGGTATCCGGGCTCAGCGCCGGGACGCCGTGGCGGAAGTAGACGACCTCGGGTTTGAGTTCCTCGTCGCGGGTCCGCAGGCCGAGCACCAGCGGCGTCGCGTCGAGGTACGCGCCGATGCGACGCATCTCTTGGCCCGTCTCGGCGTCGAAGGCGTCGACGTTGCGGAGGATCTTGAGCAACACCAGATCCTCTCCTCGGCGGGCCGCGATATCGAAGCTCCGCGGGCGGATCGCACAGCGGTCGCTCACCATAAAGCCCGCATCCTCGAGCATGGCGACGACGTTACCCACCAGCGCAGACCGGGACATACCCGTACGTAAGTAATTGGCCCTATTTAGGAATTGTGCCGTCTCTATCGCCCGCACGTCCGGTGATTACTCCCGTTCGTGGCAGATAGCTCACGCTCGGTCGGGCAACTCGACGGTTTCGGGATCGGGCATCCACAGCAGGTCGATGGCGACGCCGAGCGTCAGCGGCGTCACGATGACGAGCACGATCGCTACCGTCCTGCCGCCGAGGTCGCCGCCGATCCCCAGTGGGCCGCTCAGGACGAGCGTGCTGGCGACCAGCAACATCGGAATGAACACGACGGTGTACACCGCCGACCCCCAGTCCGTATCCAGCCGAAGCCGGAAAAAGCGTGTCACGACCGCGGTAATCAGCGTATGGAGGGCGACGACGAACAGCAGTCCCAACACCGCACCGATGGTGGCCATACCCCACCTTCGGCGTCGCCGACCTTTTCGCTGTCGGAAGGCGACGCGTGGGCATCGGTGACACCTGTCGACCGCCAATGACGGTGACCGTGCTACGAGTCCCCCACCTCGTATGTCGGAGATGCTCCACCGCCGCCGACACTTGTGGGGTTCCAGAGCCCCTGCCGACGATCCAGTGCGAAGACCACGATGGTGTGTGGAAGCGTCAACGCTGCAATAAACGCGAGATAGAGCCCCAGCGAGGACAGTGGTTCGCTCCCCGGTGCGACCACGACGTAACTCGCCGCGAGCACTGCGAGTGAAACTACCGTCAACGGCGCGGCGTCGCGTCCGACGCGACCGAGCGCCCGCACGGATGCCCCCGACGAGAGCGCCGCCGCGCCCGCAGGATCGAGCGCCGCTAGCCTCCCGACGTGGCGCAGCGAATGCCACAGACAGAAGTACACGCCGATCGACAACAGCGGCGGCACCGTCCAGAAGTACGCCCACAGCAGCGCCGTTTCCCCCGCGTCGATCCGCCATCCGGTCGTGGCACCGGTTCGCCGGTAGCCGTCGGCTAGCGCAGCTATCGTGACCACGGCCAGTGCGATTCCAAGCGCGGATCGGAACGCCGGCGAGAACGGCCATGCGGGAATTTCCACCGCACCGAACGGGGCGGCCATCGCGGCAACGACTCGTCGGTACCACCCCGGAAACGCGAGCAACGGCACCACCATCGGAACGCCGCCCCGAACCGTCACAGCGAGTGCGCGTTGGCGTCGTGACCGGAGGTGTTCAGCGTCGACCAGCGCGACGAGCGAGTACAGATCTCCCTGTCCCCAGTGGACCCACGTCAGCACCAGAAACGATACCGCAGCGAAGATCGGTGTGACCACCCAAACGGCGGCGTAGGCACTGCCGACGAGGAGATAGAGCCCGCCGACGCGGGCGAGCGATCTCCAACCGGGCCGTCTGCCGGCCGCGCGCGGCAACGCTAAGTGGTCGACAGCACCGTGGGGAACCCCCAACACGACGAGGCTCGCGGCGAGCGGAACGAGCTGCAGTGCGAGCGACAGTGATCCCAGCGGCGCGACGATGTCCGCGCCCAGTACCAGTGCGACGGCCACCCACGACGGAACGACGACCGTGCGGACCAAGGATCGGCGGACGGCGTCGTCTGCGAGTGTCGGCCGCCGACAGCCGGCCTCCGTCACGTTCTGACCACCCACTCGAACAGTACCAACCCCTGAACGACAAACAACGTAGTCACCAGAAAAAACAGGCCCTCTTCGACCGGTAATCCGAACACCGCCGCTCCGATCGTGTGCTGGTCGGAAAGCGTCCACGTGCCGGACCACAGAGCGACCCTGTCCGCGACACAGAGATACAGCGTCGGCACTGCGACGGCGACACCGACGGTACGGCGGGCCCGCCAGAGCACCGGCCAACCAAAGCCCCACTGCACCGCCAGCACCGGCCCGGCCCACGCGAGAATCGCCCCGAGATACAACGTCGTGCCGCCACGGAGTGCGAGCAGCGCACCGCCGACGCCGACGCCGACGCCCGCAAGAACGCCGACGACTCGGTCGGCACTCGATATCGATAGTCGGTCGGCCGTCGGGGCGGGCAACCGCCGGAGCCACAGCGCGGCCAGCACCGGCTGAACGAAAATGAACAGGTACTCCTCGACGGGGGCGTGCCAGACTCTCGCGGCGACGGCGCCGTCGCCGTACCACCACACGCCTCTGGCGATGAGGTAGTTGTCCCACGGCGTCGTGTACGCCAACGCGATCCCGACGATGAGCGCCGTGCCGACCCAGTTGCCCGACGACCACGCTGATTCCTGTCGCACGACCGTCGTGAGTCCGAGCACGAGCAGCGCCGGCAGCAAAAACAACACGTGGAATTCGATGTACGTGATTGCTGTCACAGGTCTCTCTCGTCGCAGTGTCGTGGCTGTGTGCGTCGGACGGGGCGATCCCGTACCGCGAGTGTGAATCCGAGACGACGGACGCGACGCCGGTCACCAGTCAGGCCGTCGGCGTCGCGCGCTGGATCGTCCCCGCTTCGTCGAGGACGGCGTGGCTGCGGAGCAGGATGTACCCGAAGCCGGCCTTTGCAGTTAGGTCCAGAAGCGCAAACCCTGCCGTCTCGGCGGGCAGCCCGATGAGACCGAGCCCCTCGGTACCGACGATCCACCAGACTGGGTACGCCGCCCAGAGCACCGTCAGTAGATTCCGCAACTGGACGAACTTGCTCTGAGCTTCCGCCGAGAGGGCATCGGCCTGCTCGGAGAGCGCTCCGAACAGGAAGTAGAGCAACACCACCAAGAACGCCGTGCTGACGCCCCACCAGATCAGCCGTTGTGCGCCGGCGGCGAACGCGCCGCCGTCGCCGGTCAGGGTGGCGATCGCTCCGGTGCCGATCATCAAAACGTCGAGCCCGACCAGCGTCCCGATCGTGTTGCGATCGGCTCCGGCGAGCAGTCCGAGGTCGATCAGCAACAGCGGCGTGGTGAATATCCAGTCGGTGTATCGCGCCCAGTAGACGACGATCGTCTCGCCGCCGACCGTGACTTCGACTAGTCCGAATCCCAGTGCCATCGCAAGGTAGTTTACGAACGCGATGGCGGTGATAAACGTCGTCACGATGTAGAATTTCTTTCGTCGGTCCTCCTCGACGCCCCAGCCGCGAGCGACGAAGTAGATCGTCGCGAGGAACATCCCTGCCGTGCCGAGCCACAGCCAGATGGCCTCGGAGCCTGGTTCGAGCATGGTACACCCGTAACTTCGTCTCAAACCTGTAAATCGGTACTACCACACTGGTCGGGCAATCCATGTAGGATTTTATTAGCCGGACAGCTCGTCGCGTTCTTCGTAGAATGCGGCGACGAGTTTTCGCTCGGCGGCACGCAAGTGTTGGTGGAACGTCGAACGCGTGATATCCATCGACTCCGCTAGCTCGTCGCCGGAGATCGGTCTCGGCCACTCGAAATAGTCGCTTGCGTACGCACGCCGGAGCGCACTCTGCTGACGGTCGGTGAGGCGTCCTTCCAGTCTCGCTGCGAACTCGCGTTGGGTCTCCGCGGGTCGGTCGCGCTCGCGATACGCAAGCAGGTCGACGCCCGGAAACCGTTCCGTGATCCGATCGGCGACCTCTCGTGCATCGTCGGTTTGAGAGACGCTGGCCGTCAGTCTCGCCCGGCTCGGATCGGCCACGATCGATCGCGTTTCGACGCCCCACTCGGCGAGCACCTCCACGACGAATGGCTCGCCGAACTTGATCTCCGCGAGGCAGCCGTCATCGGTGATCGTCGTGATATTCGCCGCCGCGATCTGCGGGAGCGCTGTAGCAGTCGCCTCCAGCCGTTGGGGATCTGCTCCGGTCACATCAACGAACGTCACCAACTGCCCGTCGGCGGCGCGGACCGACCCAACGTACTCGACGTGACAGTCGAGGTCGTCTGCGAGCGAGACGACAAATAGGTCGCTCCCGAGAACGCCGAACTCCAGTTCCGCAACCGTGTCAGTCGTTAGTCGCTCTTCGCTTTCTCGTGCGTTGATCGCGGTGGCGATTGCTCGCCCGAGTGCGGTTAAGATCGCACGCTCGTGCTCTGCGAACACTCCTCGTTCGGCCGCGTAGACACAGAGGACGCCGTGGACGGTATCCCGATACGCCAGCGGTACGGCTGCCATCGACTGGAAGCGATCCGGCCAGTCGCCGCCGTGCAGTCGACCGCCGGGGCTGTTCGCGCTGTCTTGCACGACCGCGAGTTCGCGGTCGTCGATCGCCGTTCCGATCACCGTCTCGGGGCCGAACTCCACGTCGAGTTCGTCGACAAACTGCGCGTTTTGGCTCGTATCAGCCGCCGGGTGTACCTGATCGTTCACAACGTCGTAGTCGCCGATCCAAGCGAAGTCGTAGGGCTCGGCGTCACCGATCCGCTCGCAGATGTCGCCTATCATCTCTTCTCGGCAGGACGCCTCCACGAGCGTTTGGGTCACATCGAGGACGAGCCCGTCGATCCGATCGAGCAACCGTTCTAGCGTCTGGCGCTCGTTGTCGAGCGATTCGGCCCGCTGCCGAGCCGCGAACTGGGCCCGCTTTCGGTCCGTGATATCCGTCTGGAACCCGACGAAGTAGGCCAGTTCGTCGCCGTAGATCGGCGCGAGGTCGACCCGGTTCCAGAACATCCGTCCGTCTTTTCGATAGTTGATCAACTCCTCGCTGGCTGGCACGCCGGCATCGATCGCGTCTCGAAGTCGGTCGACCGGCTCGGACGCCGTCGCCGGGCCTTGAAGGAACCGACAGTTTTTCCCGAGTACTGTTGCCCGATCGTAGCCTGTCAGCCGTTCGAACGCCTCGTTGACGTAAATCAGTGGTTCGTCCTCACGCTGGGCATCGGCGATGGTAATGCCGACCGGTGCTTCGTCCATCGCTCGCTCTTTGAGCGCCATCGGAACCTCCTCGTCCGCCGATCCCGGAACATCGATGGTGCCTCGATTGTCGGGTCGCCGTTCCAGAAGCTCCGTCACCGTCTCGGCGAGCCGTTCGACACCGGCTGCCAGCGGCGGCTTGATGACGTACTCGGTGACTCCCGCTGAGAGTGCTGCACTGGCGAGTGTTTCGTCACCGTCCTCGACGAACAGGATGACAGGCATCGTCGGAAACCCCTCACGTACCGACGACAGCAGTTCGAGCCCGCCATCGTCCGGAAGGTCGTGCTCGCAGATTACACAGTCGATCGGCTTTCTAAGCACCAGTTCGCGCGCGCTCTCGGCGGTCCGTGCGGTCTCGACGACGGCGTCCCCGAACGCGGTAGAAACGGCCTCTACAGCTGCGTCGTCGGGATCGACGTACAGCAGATGGTCGGTTCTGCCGTCTGGGCTGACCATAGGCGTGCTGGCGGCATAGGCGGCCAAGTGCCTTGTTTCCGTAAGTATGCCATCGCAGGGGTAAGACTCCGTTTCCCCCACAGCCTGTGACCGTAACTCGCCGTTATAGCGAGCTCGAGGCGAACATCCGGTTTCTGACGGGGATGAATATCAATCCACCAACTGCTGTAACTGCGCACGTCGCCGCTGTAGATCGACCTGCGCGTCGACCGCTGGATCGGACGCCAACCGATCCAGCACGAGAAATACGTCGGTGCCGCCGGCTTCGAGCCGGTCGACCAGAAACTGGATCTCGGCTTTGTTGAGGACCAGCGATTCCAGCAGCCCGAGCAACAACGCGACCCCTGTGGCGGCGTCCGGATCGGCCGGGAACGCGTCGTGGATCGACGCCGAACCGTCCGCGGCGTCGGCATCCTGCACGACGGCGTCGCGAGCGGGCGCGACAGTGAGACACGCCGGACAGATCGCTACCGTCGGTGCCTCCTCTGGTGCGCACTCGCGTAACTCGTCGGGGACCTCGAAGACGACGGCGTCGCCGCCGC
Source organism: Natronoarchaeum philippinense (assembly GCF_900215575.1). Lineage (NCBI taxonomy): Archaea > Methanobacteriati > Methanobacteriota > Halobacteria > Halobacteriales > Natronoarchaeaceae > Natronoarchaeum > Natronoarchaeum philippinense. Next base: position 380,511 of record NZ_OBEJ01000003.1, read on the forward strand.
AGGCGTCACAGCGCATGCTCGACACGAGGGATCGAAGGAAGAAAAGCGCCCGGAGAAGACGGCGATCGAGAACGCGGTGATCCGCTCAGTCGTCGGCCTGCACGCGCTCGGGTTCGGTCTCGGCCGCAGCGAGTTCCTCTTCTTCCTCTTCGGCCTGTTCCTTTTTCTCCTTGATCTTCTTCATACGGAAGATCTCCTCGCGCTCTTGCTCTTCGAGTTTCTGCTCGATGTACTCTTGGTTCTCCTTGAGGTCGGGCAGGAGCTTGAACTCCAGAGCGTTGACGCGGCGCTTGGTGGTCTCGATCTCTTCGAGCATCTTCTTCATCGCCGTCTCGACTTCGGCGGCGAGGATGATCGACTCCAGCAGGTCCTCGTAGGCTTCCGCGGCCTCGTCGATGCGCGCGGAGGTGCCGAGCACGCCGTAGCCGCGCTGATCGAGGCTCTTTTTGACGCGCGTGGACTCGATCTGAGGCACGACGACGCCCATGATGTTCTTGGACTCGGTCGTGATCTCGGGGTGTTCTTTGAGCGCGGCGGCGGCGCCCCGCACCGCAACGTCGCCCTCCATCGCGCGGGCCATGTCGATGGTCTTCTGGGCGTGCTGGTAGTCGCTTTCGAGGTTCGAACGAACGTCTTGGGCCTGGTCCAGAATGTCCATGAACTCCATGATCAGGCCGTCGCGCTTCTTCTCGAGCGTGTCGTGGCCTCGCTCGGAGAGCTCGATGCGATCCTCGATCGCCATCAGGTTCTTCCGAGTGGGTTTGACGTCTTTGGCCATTTACCGGGTCTTTGTGGGCCGAGTCGGATAACTGTTTACAGACGTGGCGGGCGAACCGACCTGTCGCTACGCCCGGTGTCGCCGACCTTGCCCGTGCGTGCGGGGGACTTTTGGGCTGGTCTGTCGCCACCCTAGCGCGGGGGGAGACAGCATGTGCCATCACCAAATAGACGAACGGGCCGACATCGAGGAGCTACTCGAAGATGCCGAGGCAGACGAGCACGTCGACCGCGAGGCCGCCGAAGCGCCGGCCGACGACTGACCGGCTCTTTTTGCGAAACGACTTTGCGACGCCGGCGGTTGCTATTCCCCGATGGAGTACGCCTTCGGTGCCGACGAGGCCGGTCGCGGTCCCGCGCTCGGGTCGATGTTCGTCGCGGCGGTCGCCGTCGACGATCGAGACGCCATTCCAGCGGGTGTCGACGACTCGAAGAAGCTCTCGCGAGCCCGCCGTGACGACCTCGCTGCCGCCCTCCGCGACGACGACCGCGTTCGGGCGTCGGTCGTCGAGGTTCCCACCGAGCGCATCGACGATCCGGCGACCGACATGAACGCGCTGACCGTCGACGCCCAGTCGACCGCGCTCGACGCCGTCGTCGAGGCCGGCCAGAGCGGTGTCGTCGACGCCTGCGATACTGACGCCGAGCGATTCGCCAGCCGCGTCGCCGACGGCGTCGACGCCGACGTTGCACTCCGCGCCGAACACGGCGCCGACGAGACCTACCCCGTCGTCAGCGCAGCCAGCGTGCTGGCCAAAGCCGCCCGCGACGACCACGTCGACGCGCTCGCGGCGACCTACGGTGAGGTCGGCAGCGGCTATCCGAGCGATCCGACCACGCGGACGTTTCTCAGCGAGTACGTCGAGACACACGGCGACTTGCCCGACTGCGCCCGCGAGAGCTGGGGCACCTGTCAGGACGCGCTGGCGGCGGCCGAACAGTCGGCGCTCGATCAGTTCTGACGCCGCGGCGAAACCGAACGACGGCGAAAAAAGCGCTCAGTTCTCGGTCTTGATCCGGCGCAGGATGTTCCCGTAGGCCGGTCGGGTGATGAACACGCCGATCAGCACGCCGAGGATCGTGATGATCGCAAAGCCGCGCAGATCGCCGAGCGAGAGCACAGCGAGCGGGCTCATGGCGATGATCGTCGTCGCGGCGGCGGCGCCGATCACCCAGAACGCCTTCTTGAACCGGCTGTCGAACACGCGCCCGGAGCTGACGCCGTCTTCGGACAGCACCTCGTCGGCGATGATGATCAGGTCGTCGACCCCGGTCCCGACGACCGCGATGAACCCGGCGACGTGGGAGAGGTCGATCGGCATCTTGATCGCCGCCGCGAAGCCGAGCAGGATGACGACTTCCGACAGCGCCGTCAGCGACATCGGCGCCGCGACGCGCGGGTTGCCGTAGCGCAGGAACACCACGAGCACGACCGTCAGCACCGCGATGAGGCCGGTGATCGCCGAACTGGTCCGGAACTGCTGGGCCTGTTCGGGCTGGATCTCGTAGCTACTGGAGTTTTCGCCCAGATCGAGCTGGGCCGGGAGGCTCCCGGTCTGGATGCTTGTCTGGACTTCCTGTGCGCTCTGGCGGTCCGGCGTCGTGACTTGGAAGGTGGGCTGGCTGGCGAACTGGTCGCTTTCCATCAGGGTGCCGAGGTTGGGGTTCATCGTCAGGCCAGTCACCGTCTCGTCGTCGTAGACGATCAGCTGACAGTAGCCCCACTGGCTGGGATCCGTGTTTTCGTTGTAATTACAGCCCGATCCCCGCTCGACGCTGCTTGCGATCCCCGTCTCGACCATGAGATCGGAGTAGTCGGCTGCGGCCGACTGCTTGAGCGTGACCGAGAAGCCGAACCCATCCTGATCGTCGAGATTCTCGACCTGCCCGACGTCTTTGATCTCGTCCTGTCGGAGCGCGATCTGCTGCTCGTAGCCGCTACCGTTGCCCGAGGCGTTGTCGGTCGGGTAGTGGGCGACGACTTGGACGACCCCGCGGTTCTGGAGCACGTCGCGCAACTCGGCGATGTCGACGTTCCGTCCGGGGGCTTCGATGACGAGGTACCAGTCGTCGCCGACTTGGACCTCGTTGACCGTGGCGCCGGTGAACCCGGTCGATTGGACCCGGGTCTCCAGCACCTCGATCATATCGTCGCGGGTCTCGGCGGTGACGCCGGTCCGCACCGAGAACGAGTCCGACGAGTGCCCGGTGGCTTCCAGCGCGGACTCTAGCTCGGCCGTGGTGACGTTGCCGCTGAACACCTCGACGGTCCCGTCCTGTGATTGGACTTGCACTCTGCCCAGATCGACCCCGAGTTGGTCCGCGATGGCTTGGGCTTCGTCGTTTTGCACGTCGACGTTCTCGGCGGTGACGCCGTCGACCGGCGCTCGCAGCCGCGCGCCGCCGCCGAGTTCGATGCCGTACTTGAGGTTCGTCGGCGTGTCGACCGCGGTCTCGTTGCCGCCGATGTCGTCGCCCAGCCCGGCGCCGGGGACAAAGAGGAAGAAACACGCCAGCGCGATCAGCGCGACGAGGATCGAGATCCGGAGGTTGTTCCGGACGAGCTCGATCGGCTTCATCGCGCCACCCCCTCGAACTTGTACCAGCGAAGCAGGCTGAGATTGAGCATGTAGGTGTTCATCAGGTCGGCGCTCAGCCCGATCACGAGCACGAGGCCGATGTCGGCGAGCAGGCCGATGCCGAAGAACGTCGCCACGATCGTCATCACGGTCATCGCGGCGATCGAAGTGACGGTCATCGTCACGCCGGTCTCCATCGCCCGGCGGGTGCTCTCGTAGAACCCGCCGCGCCGACGGAGGATGTGGTTGTTGAGCAGGATGTCCGAGTCGACGCTGTAACCGATCAGCATCAGTAGGGCGGCGACGGTACCGAGCGACAGCGGGATGCCGGCGAGGTTCATCGCCGCCAGCGGGATCATCACGTCGCTAAACGCCGAGATGACGATGGCGATGCTCGGGACGAACGACCGAAACAGGATGAATGCGATCGCGCTCATCCCGAGGAACGCGATCACGAGACCGTACAGCGCGAGCGTCTGGTTTTCGTTGCCGAACGTCGGCGGGATCGAACTCTCCTGTGAGACGACCTCGCCGTCGCTATCGCCGGGTGCTGGCTCTAAGTTCTCGTTTGCCTGCTGGGCCAGCGCCTCGGAGTCGCTCGACTGGAACTGGACGAGATACGTGTTGTCCTCGCCCCCGATCGTCGAGATCGACTCGACCTCCTGATCGAAGGCCCCTCTGATCTCCTCGGGGCTGTCTGCGGTCTGTAGCCGAAGTTCCGTCCCCCCGGCGAAGTCGATGCCGAGGGTGGCCGGGGCGCCGGTGACGATCCACCACCCCGCGATCACCACCAGCGCCACCGCCAGCACCGCCAGCGGCACCGCCGCGAGCTGGCGGTTCGTGTACCGGTCGTAGTCGATTTCCGGTACATCGAACTGAATCATATGGCGCCACGTCGGTCGGGATTCCGAATAAGCCTTCTTATCTCTCCGGAGGAGAACCCCTCGCCACCGTTCGGACGCGTCCGCCGGTCACCCCTGCACGAACGGCGTCGCGCCGGTCGGCATCGACAGCAGCCACAGCGACAGCATCGTGTAGCCGACCATCACCGCGACGAAGGGGATCTGGCTTCGGATCGCCTGCAGGCGGCCGGGGAACAGATCGAACGACGCGGCGTGGGCCGCCCAGACCGCGAGCACGTGGCCCGCAAGCACGAAGCCGATATCGAGCAGGCCGAACCAGTCCGGCAGGACAAAGCGGGTGAACGCCGGCGGTGGCGGCGGCGAGAGCGGACTCGTGATCGCGGTCCACAGCGACGGCGTCTGCGAGACGAAGAAGGCGAAGTAGTGCGCGAGGTGGTAGCCGCCCGCGATCGCCAGCAGCGAGGGTGCGAACACCACCGCGAGCCGCCGGGCCGGAAGATACGTCTTCGCGCGGTCGCGCGAGCGCCGCGCGGCCAGCCGGAAGGCGCCGACAAAGAGGGCGAACCCGACGAGCACGAGCAGGAGATACGCCGCCGCTGGCGGGAGGCCGACGCCGACCAGCGCCCGCACCGTCGTCTCGCCCGGCGGCGTCACGACGAAGCCGCTCAGCGTCAGCTCCCAGACGAGCAACACGACGAAGGCAACGTCGGAGGCGTCCGTAACGAGATCAGTCTCGCGCAGTCGAGCGCCCGGCGGGCGCAGCGACCAGCCGTCGTCGGTGCGCTGGAGCGGGCCGACGGCGCCGTAGAAGCGAAACCACGCCGAGAGCGGGTCGACGTTTCGGGTCCACGCCTCCGGGCCGACCGCGACCGCGGCGCCGAGCGCAAGCGTCGAGTAGCAAAGCACCGCCCACGCGAGCGTCGACGGCGATTGGGTCAGCGGCGTCACGACTTCGAGCCAGATCAGCGCGAGCAGCGCCCCGACCGCGGGCCAGCGCTGCAGCGACTCGGGGTACTCGACGACGCCGCTTGGCAGCGCTTCGGCGGCGCGACGCCACGGATCCATCGCCGGCCACGGGTTCCCGACGGCGTACGCGACGATCGTTAGACCGGCCCGCCCGCCGACGAACACGACGAGCACGGCGAAGCTGGCGCTTCCGATCTGTGGTCCGGCCAATCCGGTGTAGACGACGAGCGCGAGCACCAGCACAGTGAGCGTCGTGCCGGCGCGGCCGAGCCACTCGCGTGCCGTCCGCGAGGACGGCAGCGACAGCGCCCACGAGTGAAACGTCGCCAGCAGCGCCCGGTCGGTCACCAGCATCGAGAGCATCCCCGAGGCCGCGATCGCCGCGCCGCCGGTCACCAAAAATAGCCACGTCGGCACCGAGACCTCGCTGCTTCCACCCTGCAGCCCGCTGACGACGTTACTGGCCGCCGCCGAGTCCGCGACCACCGCGATGGCGACCGCCAGTACCACGGCGCCTGTCAGTGCACGCCGCCGTCCGCTCGATCGACCGGCTGGCATGTTCGTCTACACGAAGCCCTGCGAGCATCATGATCCTGTCGTCTTGCGGTGCTGCCGGCTCAGGTTGCTCAGAGCAGCGGCTCGCTCTGGCCGTACGTCGCCAGCACGACGACGGTGACGTAGGCGTCGGGATCGGCGTCCGCGCTGACGATCTGGTACTCCGGCTCGCCAAATGCCCAGCTGCGAAGCTCTTGGCCCGCTTCGAGCCCGTCGACGACGCGCCGACTGATGCTGTCGGGTGACGCTCGACCTGCTGCCTCGTAAAACAGCCCGGGTCCGTCCTCGGATCGGACCCATCCAAGTCCGGCGCTGACGGTGGGATCGTCTGCGCTCGTCGGTGCCACGGTGGCGCGCCCTTCGACGACTGTTAGTCGATTCCCCGCGGGACCGAGTTCCGGCGCCGTCCCGACCGGGTCGATCTCCGCGCCGGCGGGAACCATCGAGGAGACGGAGACGAGGTTGTAGTTTTCGACGCCGGCATCGGCCAGCGCGGCGTCGTACGACGCCATTTCGGTGGGGCCCTCGCCGGTGCCCCAGACGATCCGAATCGTTTCCATGCTTGTACGAAGCCCCGCGGCGGATAATGCGTTACGGATCGACGCTGACGGGGCTGGTCGGCCATCGAAGTGCTGTCGAGACCTTCACAAAAACAGTGCGACGCCGCGGCGTCAGTACGCGTAGTCGACGTAGCCCGTCGAGGTGATCGTGTCGCCGGCGTCGCCGTCCTCTTCGAGCTTCTCCATGGCTTCTTCGAAGTCTTCCATCCGGACCTCGGTGCGGCCGTCCCGGATCGCAAACATCCCCGCTTCGGTGGCGAGGCTCTCCAGCTCGGCGCCGCTTTTGCCGTCGGTCTGGCTGGCAAGCGCGGTGAAGTCGAGATCGTCCGAGAGGTTCATGTCGCGGGTGTGGATCTGGAGGATCTGCTCGCGGCCGTCGAAGTTCGGCTCTGGCACCTCGATGAGCCGATCGAACCGGCCGGGGCGGAGAATCGCCCGGTCGAGCATGTCGAAGCGGTTCGTCGCCGCGATGATGCGGACCTCGCCGCGGGTCTCGAAGCCGTCCATCTCCGAGAGCAGCTGCATCATCGTGCGCTGGACCTCGGCGTCGCCGGAGGTCTTGGACTCGGTGCGCTTGGCGGCGATGGCGTCGATCTCGTCGATGAAGATGATCGATGGCTCGCGCTCGGTCGCCAGCTCGAACAGGTCCCGGACCAGCCGCGACCCCTCGCCGATGAACTTGCGCACGAGTTCCGAGCCGGCCATCTTGATAAACGTCGCATCGGTCTCGTTGGCGACGGCCTTGGCCAGCATCGTCTTCCCGGTGCCCGGCGGGCCGTGTAGCAGGACGCCGCTGGGCGGGTCGATGCCCGCTTCCTCGAACCGTTCCGGTTCGACCAGCGGCTGCTCGACGGCTTCGCGCACCTCGCGGATCTGCTCGTCGATACCGCCGATGTCGTCGTAGGCGACCTCGGGCGACTCGTCGACCTCCATCGCCTGTGCGCGGGCGTCGGTCTCCTGATCGAGGACGGTCTGGATGCTAAACGAGTCGTTGACCGCGACCCGGTCGCCGGCCGAGAGCTCCTCGGACAGCGAGGGAGACACTTCGGTGAGCACCTCTTGGTTGTTGCCGTGCTGCTTGACGACGACCTCGCCGTCGGTGACCTCTTCGACGGTCGCGATGTACAGCGAGGACGTTTTGAGCGCCTCGTTCTCCCGTTCGAGGGTTTCTGCCTTCTCGCGAAGTTCTTCGCGCCGGCTGTCGGCGGCGTCCAGTTGCTCTGTGAGCTCCTCGTTGACCGTTAAAATGTCCGCGTAGTGCTCTTCGAGCGCCGCCAGCCGTTCCTCGTCGGACATCTCGGGATCGAGTTCGAGCCGGGGGCGGTCGGGAAGCGAGGGACTGTGCGCCATTGGTTATCTTTGGTTGGGTCCCCACGTTAGAAGTGCCTTTTGGGTCCGGTAGGTCTCTCCCGCACCGAAGGCAGAAAAGCGTCGGTCAGAAAGGCGTTAGCCTTCCATCCCGCCGAACGACAGTCCGCTCTCGACGTAGCGCTGGGAGAAGAAGTAGATCAGCGCCACTGGTGTCGCGTAGACGAGCGCGTAGGCCGCGAACTGCGCCCACGGCGTCGCGAACTCGTCGGTCAGCGCGTAGAGTCCGACGGACAGCGGGTAGCCGTCGGCGCCCAACATCACCTGCGCGACGATGAACTCGTTCCAACCGGCGAGGAACGTGAAGATCAGCACCACTGCCAGACCGGGCTTGGTGAGGGGGAGGATGATCTCCCAGACGATCCGTCCGCGCGACGCGCCGTCCATGATGGCCGCTTCGGTGTAGGACTCGGGGATGTTGTCCATGAACGTCTTGAGCAACCACGTGTTGAACGGCACCGCACCGGCCGAGTAGAACATCGCAAGCGCGAGGTGGCTGTTCGTGATGCCGGCTGCGTTAAAGACCACGTACAGCGCGACCAGCGCCGCGATGCCCAGACCGCCGCCGACCTGCGTCAGCATTACGTAGCCGTACAGCAGGCCCTTGCGGCCCTTGAAGTCGTTCCGCGAGAGTGTGTACGCGCCGGGGATGATCAGCGCCATCGAGAACAGCACTGTCGGGATCGACAGCCGGAGGCTGTTGGCGAGATAGGAGTTAGTGAACTGACGCCAGTACTCGCCGAGGCCGGCATTCGGGCCCGGATAGCTCTCGAAGAAGAAATTCGACTCCGTCCAGAGCCACCTGTAGGCGCTCAAGTTCCACTGATCGGGCGACGCGAAGATGCCCTGACTGTAGAGGTTCGCGGCGGCCGTCCCGCCGGCGATCGTCTCCTGTACGTCTTCGACGACACGGATCGGCCACCGCAGCGTGTGGACGATGTCGTCGCGCATACTCTCGAAGATGGATTCTCGCATGCTCATGCGTTTTGCACCCCGTCTGCGAGGCGGCCTTTCTTCACGTTGATCCACATGAACATCGCGATGAAGATCAGGGCGCTAACCATGATCGCTGAACCGAGGCCCATGTTCGACGGGACTCGTTGGAACGCTTCGCGATAGCCGTACACGAGGATCAACTCGTTCTTTCGTGCGGGGCCCCCCTCGTTGAACACGAACGGGACTAGGAACTGCTGGAACGACGCGGCGGCGGTCAGGATCGACGCGAACCAGACCGGGCGCTTGATCGCCGGCAGCGTCACGTGGACGAACCGGTGGAGATAGCCAGCCCCGTCGACCTTCGCGGCGTCGTGGAGCTCGCCGGAAACGTCCTGCAGCGCGCTCACGATGATGATCACCATGAACGGGTACGCCAACCACAACTCGGCGAGGACGTAGCTGGCAAAGGCCATCCAGCGATTGGCCAACCAGAGGATTGGATCCGGACTCCGTCCGAATATCTCCATGATGTTTATATAGAGCGTGTTCGCCAGCCCGAACCGGGCGTTACTGAACACGCTGCGCCACACGGTGACCTTGAAGATCCCCGGGAGGCCAAGCGGAATGATCACGATGGCGCGCATGTACCGCTTGCCCTTGACGCGGTCGTGCGTCAGGACGAGCGCGACGAAGATACTGAACCCGATCTTCATCGACACCGACGAGAACACGAACAGCCACGTGATTCCCATCGACTGCCAGAACTGCGAGTCCTGTATCAGCGTGAGGTAGTTGTCGAGTGCGACGAACGTCCACTCGCTTCGAATCAGGTCCTCGGGCCCCTGTGCGTTAGTAAACGACAGGAACACCAGGTAAAACAGCGGGAACAGCATGAACCCGGTGTACGCGAGGAGACCTGGCAGTGCAAGCAGTCCGGCTTTGTCGTCTTTCGACGGTAACCGGCTCTTTAACCAGGAACTGTCGGCGGTATCGCTAGACAGGCTCATAAAAAATTAATAGATACTGGGTTATTCTTCCCAGTTGCTACGAACGGTCTCGGCGGCCTCGTCGAACCGGGAGTCGATGTTGGCGCCGTCGAGCAGCACTGCGTTCATTGCGTCCTCGGTCGGCGTCCAGACGGCGCTCATCTTGGGGTGGTTCGGCATGGCGATGCCGCCCTCGTACGAGCCCTTGAATCCGGACACCTGCTCGCCGAGTTCGCTGGTGTCGATCGAGCTGAGCACCGGAACGCTGCTGTGTGCCTCGGCGTAGGCCTTCTGTCGCTCTGCGCTGGTCGAGATCCACTCGGCGTAGCTGAGCGCGGAGTCACGACGGTCTTCGTCGTCGCCCATGCGGGCCGAGAAGTACCACATCGAGGTACCCGTGTAGGGGCTCGGCGTGTTGCCGTCGACGGTGGGGAAGGAGGTGACACCGACGTCGATGCCGCTCTCCTCGAAGGTGCCGATGATCCACGGTCCGTTAACGGCGAACGGAGCGTTCCCGCTCTGGAAGACCTGCTGTTGCGGGCCGGGGTTGACGTCCTGCGGGATGTACGGCCAGATGCGATCGCGGACGAACTCCATCCCGTCTTTGGTCTCGTCGAGGTCGAGGCCGGTGACGCCCTCGCCGTCGTCGTTAACTTGGAAGTAGTAGCCGCCGAAGGCGTGCATCCAAGCGCTGGCGAAGTATGCGTTGATCGGGTGCGAGAGACCGTACTTGCCGTTGTTCGGGTCGTTGTACTCCTGCATGATCGACTCCATCTCCGAGAACGTCTCGGGCGGGGAGTCGATCATGTCCTTGTTGTACAGCAGCGTCACCGTCTCACCGGAGACCGGCAGGCCGATGGTCGCGCTGCCACCGTTGACGTTGATGGCCTGCACGGCGGCCTCGCTGAACTGCTCGGAGGGGTTGATGCTCAGGTCGTCGCTGGCGTCGTACAGGAAGTCCCGCTCCCAGTGGCCGCCGGCCCAGTCCTGTGCCCAGCGGTACATCTCGGGGCCGTCGCCCGAGGCCAGCGTCGTCTCGACGCGGTTCCGGAGGTCGCCGGTCTTCTCGGCTCGGACGTCGGCGTCCTCGTTGCTGTTGTAGGTGTCGAGACTCTCGCTGAACGTCTCGATTTCGGACTCTGTCATCGAGTGCCAGAGCATCGCGTCGCCTTGGCTTCCGCCGCCACCGCCGCCTAGGAAGCCGAGACAGCCCGACAGGGTGCTTGCCGCCGCAATACCACTCGCGCCTTTCAGTACGCTGCGTCTATCCATTGGCATGGATGAATTGTTGATGAATAATGTCTTCGCGTATTTAATTGTTTGGATTATCCATCCACCTTCGTTTGCCGCTGGAACCGATCTATCAATTGTTCAGAGGTGTCCGGTTCCTAACGGCTGGCCGCATATAACACTATCTATAATGCTAGATTCTGTCGTCCGATCGGGGATGACAGTTGTCCGCACGTGACCAGTACGGTGCGACTGACGGGACTTAGCGTTTGCGTGTGCGGCTCGTGACGTTGTTTTGTGTTCATTTACTTCTCACGTATGAGCGCGCAGCGGTAGCCTCGTCTACATTTACTGTCTGGGGTGACTCCGGTGTGCTGAGAACTGCGAGGAACTTGTTCCTCTCGGCTTAGCTCGTTTGGGCAAGAGTTATACGCCTCGATACCACCAAAAATAATAATGGCAAGCATCACGGTTGAGAACCTTCGCAAGGAGTACGACGCCGGCAGTATCGTGGCAGTCGACGACCTGTCCCTCGAGATCCCCGACGGTGAGTTTGTCACTGTCGTCGGTCCCTCGGGCTGTGGGAAGACGACGACACTGCGGATGCTCGCCGGGCTCGAACGCGCGACTGACGGAAAGATCTACATCGGCGACGAGGACGTCACCGACATCCACGCCAAGAACCGCGACGTGGCGATGGTGTTCCAGAACTACGCGCTGTACCCCCACAAAACGGTGTTCGAGAACATGGAGTTCGGCCTCCGGATGAGCACCGACATGGGTCCCGACGAGCGCCGCGAGCGCGTCCGCGACGCAGCCGAGATGATGGGCATCGAGGAGCTGCTGTCCGACAAGCCCGACGAGCTTTCGGGCGGACAGAAACAGCGCGTCGCACTTGGCCGTGCGATCGTCCGCGAACCCGAAGTGTTCCTGTTCGACGAGCCGCTCAGCAATCTCGACGCCAAGCTTCGGACGACGATGCGGACCGAGATCCAGCGTCTGCAAAACCAGTTCGGCGTCACCTCCATCTACGTCACCCACGACCAGGAGGAAGCGATGACGATGGGCGATCGGATCGTCATCCTCAACGACGGCAAGCTCCAGCAGACCGGCGCGCCCAAAGAGGTCTACGAGAACCCCGTCAACGAGTTCGTCGGCGGCTTCATCGGCTCGCCGAGCATGAACTTCCTCGAAGTCGAAGCCACCGCGTCCGGCGGCGGCATCGACCTGACGGGTGTCAACGGCAACTTCCAGTACCACCTCAGCTCTGAGTACGTACAGGGGCTCGACCAAGACATCAGCGGCTCTCGCTTTACGCTCGGCATCCGTCCGGAGAACGTCTACCCGACCAACGCCGCCAGCAACAAGTCGTTCACCACGACGGTCGAAGTCATCGAACCCGTCGGCAGCGACAACTACCTCCACCTCGACGTTGGCGAGGACTTCATCGCGCGCGTCGACGCCGACGTCGAGCCCGAGGACGGCGATTCGATCGAGCTTTCATTCGACGAACATCACATCCACCTGTTCTCGCCCGATACCGGTGTCGACGTGCTGTCCGGCGAGGCAGCCCGGACGGCCGCCACGGTTTCGGACTAAGCCGTCGCGCCCGTCGTCTCCTGTTGCAGCGGTTTTTCTTTCATTTTCCGAACGATGTCCACAGCGACGCCATCGCGTCGCAGTCGCGTCGCTGTGCGGTAGCGAACGCGCGCCGAAAATCGGTGTTGCCGTTTTAGTCGTCCGCGAGCACCGGCTCCTCGTCGGCGATCGAGTCGCAGGCCCGAAGCTCGGTGTCGGTCGCCAGACGGAGTGCGTGGGGCCAGCCCAGCGGCGTCGCGCTGTCGGGCGTCCCGTCGTCGAACAGCTGTTCGGGGAGGTAGCCGCTGTCGAGACACAGCGGGCCGTCCGGCGCGATCACGTCGAGGAGATCGACCGCGCGGTCGAACGCGTCGCCCGCGGCGTCGTGGTCGTACTCCTCCAGGAGCGCGCCGAGCTTGGTCGCGGCGTTGGCCGCCCACGCCGTCGAGACTGTCCAGATCTTCTCGTCGGCCTGCTCGCGGCGGCGCCACGGATCGTCTTCGAACCGGACGACACCTCGAACGTCGCTGTCGTCGGGATCACGATACAGTCCGTCGATCGTCGTCTCGACGTGGCTGATCAGGCGCTCGACCCGCTCGTCGTCGATGTCGTCGACCGCCGCGTACTCGCGGTGGGCGTCGGCCAGCGCGAGCGCGCTGGAGTCGAGTCGCTCGTCGAGTTCGTCGTCGTCGAGACGCAGGGCGTACGCGCCGCGGTCGTCCATCCAGAGCTGGTCGACGGCCTCGTAGACGGCGTTGGCGCCCTCGCGCGCGCGTTCTGCGAGCGCGTCGTCGACCGGCGCGCGAGCGATCGCCGCATAGGCGTGCAGGAACGTCGCCGCGGTGTGGGCGAACTGACCGGTCATGTTTTCCCACGCGTTCTGTGCGGTCTGGGGCAGTCCGTCGTCGTCGGTCGTCGCTTCGAGGCCGTCGAGTGCGCGCTCGATCGTCGCCTCGACCTGTGCAGGATCGTCGGGCTCGCCGAGTCGGAGATACGTCGCGAGGAAGGCGGCGACGCTTCCGGTCTGATCGGCCTGATAATCGGCGCCGTCGGTCGATTCGAGCCGTCCGTGGGCCCACCCGGGTGCGATCTCGCCGTCGTCGGGCCAGACGCGATGTGGCCACGTGCCGTCCGGGCGCTGGGTGTCGGCGTAGAACTGCGCGCTCGCTTCGTGGAAGCCGCCGAGGTCGAGGTCGGTTCGCTCGTCGGCTTCGAGCAGGAATCGTGCGATTTCGCCGTCGTCGCGGAACCACGTGTAGCCGTACCCGCCGGAGTAGGCGTACATCGGATCGAAGTCGGGACCGGCGATCCGTGCGCCGGACTCACACGACAGCAAGCTGAGCACGCGAAGGTCGTCGGTCGCGCCGCAGTCACCCGACAGTCCGGTGTCCCAGTTCGGTCGCTGGCGGACGCCGGCGCGTTCGATCGCATCGGCGTCGTGGTCGGTCGCCAGCGAGCGCGTCCGGTCGAGCGCCTCGGGACGGTCGACCTCGTCGACCGAGGTCAGGAGCGTGGCAAACGTCACGTCGCCGTCGTCGCCGAGCGGTGCGACGGCGTACACCGTCCCGCCGAGTTTGTTCTCCTCGTAGCGCCCGTCGTCGACGATGCGCGGGAACGTGACAGGATCGTCCTCGGACAGGACTTCGTCGATCTGCTCGGGCACCTGTCCCATGATCTCGTCGAACCCGGTCGACGCCGAGAGAAAGTCGTGTTCTTTTCGGTGGAACACTTCGACGGCATCGCCGTGGTCGAGCTGTGCGAGCTGTGCGCCCGTGTCGTCGGGCGAGAACGTCGCAGAGACGCAGACGGCGTCGACTGTCTCGTCGTCGACGGCGACGTTCGTAACGTGGCCGTCACCGAGTGTCAGATCACGCTGGACGACGGTCGTGCCGTCGATAGTTCGTTCCGTCTCGACGATCGCAGTGTCGTCGACGTACTCCTGTCGCTCGGCGTCGTACTCGTCGAACCACCGGATATCGTCGCCGGTGTGCAGGCCAAAGCGCAGGTGCTCGATGCCGCCGAACCCCGTCAGAGGATACGAGAAATCCCGTAGCGATCCGTCGGGACCGACGTGGACGAGTCGATCGTCGAGACCAGAGAAGATGCCGGCAGTCGACCGACGCTCCCCCGGGAACGCGGTCTCGCTGCCACGCCGCTCTTTGTAGTCCCGTAGCGCTGTCCGCAGTTTCATCGTTCCGACACAGCGTCCGGACGACTATAAACATTGTTGAAATACTAATTCACGGTTTGTTAGGCTGAACCCTGCCGAGTGGCGGCTTCGGCTCCGGTTTCCGACGGTCCCGCCTCCAGCGGTCGGTCCTTGCCCTTTATTAACTCCGGCGAGCAAGAGTGAGGTAGTCAATACTCATGGATGAACGGGGGCTTACCGATCTGCTCTCTCAGTTCGGCCTCTCGGAGAAGGAGATCGACACGTATCTGGCGATACTGGACAGAGGTGAAGCGAAGGCGAGCGACATCGCAGCCGACGCGGACGTTTCCAAGCGATACGTCTACAGCATCAGCGAGGAGCTAGAGGAGCGCGGCTTCGTGGAAGTCAACGATCACTCGGTGCCGACGATGATCAAGGCGCGGCCGCCCTCCGAGGTGATCGATCGGCTCAGTGGGACGATCGAGACGATCGAGCCCGAACTCGAACAGCGATACACCAGCACCGACGAGGAGATCGAGCAGTTCGAGGTGATCAAATCCCGACCGACGGTGTTAAAACGCATCGAGACGCTGCTGGAGTCGGCCGAGGAGGAGGTGACGATGACCCTTCCGGCCTCGCTTCTGAGTCAGATCCAGCCGACGCTGCGCGAGACGGTCGACCGGGGCGTGCTGGTGTTGCTGTTGCTCAGCGGTCCGGAAGCCGAGAACTACCCGATCGAGCAACTCGATGGCGTCGCCAGCGCCGTCCGGGTGTGGCACGCTCGCGCGCCGCTGATGCTCACTGTCGACCGATCGCTGGGTCTGATCGCACCAAACGATATGCTAACCCAGTCCAACAGCGAGTCCAACGCCATCTCGCTAGCACAACGCCAGCTCGTGCCCGTGCTGACCGGCTCGTTCCTCGGCAACTACTGGCCGGTCGCCGAGGAGCTGTACGTCGATCGCGCGCGCGAGTTGCCGCTGACGACCAGCGACTTCCGCAACGCCGTCTTGCAGGTCGCGCTTCGCAAGCAGCAAGGCGATGACATCGTCGCAACCGTTCGCGGCCGTCCGGTCGCAACCGAAAACGGCGAGGACACGATCGAGGGCGAAGTCGTCGGCGTCCGGCAGGGGCTGGTCAAACCCGCGACCAACTCCTTCCCTGTCGAGAATGCATTCACCGTCGACACCGGTAACCAGCGCTTTACCGTCGGCGGCGAGGGCGCGTTCGTCGAGGACTACGAGGCTCACGAAGTCATTCTGGAACGGTCCGAGGACGCCGAGTAGCTGCTCCCGGCCGCCTCAGAGCAACTCGGCCATCTCGTCGAGTCGGTCGTCGTACGTCGACAGCGCCGACTCGATCGGATCGGACGAGCGCATATCGACGCCGGCGTCGGCGAGCAGTTCCAGCGGATACTCTCTGGAGCCTCGCTCGAGGAACTCCAGATACCGGTCGGCGGCGTCGTCGCCGTCCGAAAGAATGCCGTTAGCCAGCGCGACGGCGGCGCTGATGCCAGTGCTGTACTGGTAGACGTAGTACGCCCGGTAGAAGTGCGGGATCCGCATCCACTCGCGAGCGGCCCGGTCGTCGAGCGCGGCCGGCTCGTAGAATCGCCCTTTCAGATCCTGATACAGCTCGTCGAGCCGGTCCGGCGTGAGCGCGCCCCCTTCCTCGACGATTTCGTGGGCGCGGTGCTCGAACTCCGCGAACATCGTCTGGCGGTACAGCGTCGACCGGAACCGCTCTAGGTACTCGTTGAGGACGTGTCGGCGGAACGTCGGGTCCTCGACGGTTTCCAAGAGGTGCTCGGTCAGCAGCGCCTCGTTGACGGTGCTTGCGACCTCGGCGGTGAAGATCTCGTAGTCGCTGTAGACGTAGGGCTGGTTCTCACTGGTGTACTGGGAGTGCAGCGAGTGGCCCAGTTCGTGGGCCAGCGTGTACATCGAGCTCACGTCGTCCTGATAGTTCATCAGGATAAACGGCTGGGTGTCGTAGGTCCCCCCCGAGTACGCGCCCGACTGCTTGCCCCGGTTCTCGTACACGTCGACCCACCGCGAATCCAGCCCCTCGTCGACGCGGGACTGGTAGTCCTCGCCGAGCGCGCCGACGGCCTCGACGACGTGCTCGCGGGCTTCCTCGTAGGGGACTTCGGGGCTCTCGGTCTCGGTCATCGGCATGTAGATGTCCCACATCCGAAGTTCGTCGACGCCGAGAGCTTTCCGCTTGAGTTCGGCGTGGCGGTGGAGCTTGTCGAGGTTGTCGTCGACCGTCGACAGCAGCGTGTCGTAGACGTCAACGGGGACGTTCGGGCCGTGCATCGCCGCCTCGCGGGCAGTGTCGTAGTTGCGCGCCTGCGCGAGCTTCACGTCCGCGGTGACGCTCTTGGAGTAGGCGGTTGCGACCGTGTTGCGGATCTCGGCCCACTCGTCGTAGAACTGCTCGTAGACTTCTCGCCGGAACTCGCGGTTCGGGCGCTTCTGGAGGTTCGTGAAGTTCGCCAGCGAGATCTCGACGGCGTCGCCGTCGGGGTCTTCGACGGTCGGGAACTCCACGTCGGCGTTGGTCAGGATGTTGTAGAGTTCGCCGGGTGAGCCCGTCACCTCAGAGAGGTCGGCCAGCAGCCCCTCGATTTCGGCCGATCGGGTGTGGGGCTTCATCCGCATGACGTCGTCGACGTAGTGCTCGTACACGTCCAGCCCTTCTGTCGACTCGATCATCGCGTCGAGTTCCTCGCGGTCCATCGCCTGCAGTTCCGGCTCGACGAAACTCGCCGCGCTGGCGGCCTCGGCGCCGAGCGACTGGGCGCGCGTGGTCATCGCCTGATACTCTTGGTCGCGCGTGTCCTCGTCGCGTCGCATCCGCGCGTACGCCGAAATCTGCTGGACCGAGCGCATCACCGACTCGTAGCGCTCGAACAGTTCCAGCAGCGTCTCGCCGTCGGCGGCCGCCTCGCCCTCGTAGCTGGCCAGTTCCTCGATCTCGGACTGTGTCTCCTCGTAGGCGGCTTCCCAGTCGTCGTCGCTCGCGTAGATGCTCTCGAGATCCCACTTGTACTCGGCGTCGATCTCGGAGCGTTCGGGTACCGAACTCATGTGCGAACGGTTGTCTGTCGCTGTGGTAAGTCTTGCCTCTCCGGCGACGTACGGTCGCGTCCCGCCTTTGTTGGGAGATCAGCCCTCGCCGATCCCGGCTTCGATCTGGCCCGCGACGCGCGCGCCGGCCGCCCGGTCGAGCCGCTTTTCTCGAAACACTTCGCGGGCGCTCGCCGCCGCCTCGGCGTCGACATCGAATGCCACGCCCGGATAGGACACGTCGGTGAGCACGAGCGGGTACGGCGGCGCCGGGCCGACGCCCTCGGGCCCGTCGATCGGGTCGGCGCCGAGCACGCGCTCGATCTTCTCCCGACCAGCCTCGCCGCTGGCGACCTCGCGGACCAGCGCGACGACCCGCCGAACGAGCTGCCGACAGAAGCCGCCGGCGCGCAGCGTGAGGACGAAAAACGGCGAGTCGACGCGCAACGACGCCGACAGCTCCCGAACCGTGTTCTCGTCGTCGTTCGTCAGGTTGTGGAAGTCGTGGCGGCCCGTCAGCTCCTCTATGGCCGTCCGCGCTCGCTCGGTGTCGGCGTCAGCCGCGTGGAGCCAGTAGGTGTACGTTCGGCGCTCGGCGTGGTGGGTCGCGTGAAACGCCTCGTCGACCTCGGCGCTGGCCCACGCTCGGACGCTGGCCGGAAGCTCGCTGTTGAACGCGGCGGGCGTCAGCCACTCGGGCGCCTCGAACGCGATCGTCTGTGCCAGCGCTGAGACGCCGGCGTCGGTTCGACCGGCCGCCGCGTAGCCGGGTGGAACGTCGCGCTCGCTCCCGTCTTCCGCGTCGACGACGCCGAGCCCCGACAGCGCGTCGAGGAGTTCGCCCTCGACGGTCGGCACGTCCGGCTGGCGCTGGAAGCCGTAGTACGGCCGGCCGTCGTAGGCGATCCGGTAGGCCCGCATCTACCGCAACTCGACCGGCTCGCCCGTCTCGGCGGACTCGTGGATCGCCCGGATGATGCGCATGTCCGCGAGGCCGTGGCGTCCGTCCGGCCCAATCTCGGCGTCCCCGAGCACCCGATCCGAGAAGTAATCGAACAGCTCCAGCACCTCGCGCTCGGCGTCGAACTCCCGGTGGTCGATGTCGACGACGAGGTCGCCCCGGGTGAGTCGGAGCGAACATTCGCCGTGGAACGCCGGATCGAGTTCGATCTGCCCCTCGGTGCCCGTGATCTTGAGCTGGGTGTCGACCTGCGCGTTCTGACTCGTCGTGGTGACCATCCGCACGTCGTCCTCGAACGCCAGCAGCGACGAGGAGCGCTCGTCGGGAACGTCCTCGAAGGCGTCGTGGAGCGAGGACATCCGGGACTCGACGGCGACCGGCTCGCGGCCGAGCAGGTACCTGGTCGTGTTGATCGAGTAGATGCCGAGATCCATCACCGACGTGCCGTAGCCCGACACGTCGGGATCGAGCCGCCACTGATCGGGGTCGGGGATCATCTCCAAGAGCCGCTGGCTGTTGTGGCCCTGTACGGTCGCCGGCTCGCCGATGAAGCCGTTCTCGATCAGCTCGCGGGCTCGCCGCACCGCCGGCTCCGTGTGCATTCGGTAGGCGATCATCAGCGGCACGTCGGCGTCCTCGCAGTGCTCGACCATGGCTTCGGCGCGCTCGACGGTCGCCTCCATCGGCTTCTCGCACAGCACCGCCTTCCCGAGGTCCGCGGCCGTCTCGACGTACTCCCGGTGGTAGGCGTTCGGCGTCCCGACGTACACTGCGTCGTAGTCGTCGGCGGCCGCGCCCTCGTGGTACTGCTCGTAGCTGATCCCCCGCTCGACGTTTTCCTCGTCGGCGATGCGTTCTGCCTTCTCGGTCGAACTGCTCACGAGCACGGCCACCTCGCCGAACTCCGAGCGCTCGATCGCCGGGATGGCGACGTCTCTGGTCCACCAGCCGATTCCGACGAGCGCGTACCGAACGGTTCCGTCTTCGATCGTCTGCCAATCCCGATCGTCGTACCCGTCGAGCCACTGTTGCATGACTCGACGTGCGGCCGCGGCCGGGATAAACGTTGACGCACGGCGACGCCCCGCTGACGGTGGGTTTTTCTCGGGGCGCAGCGAACACCCGCCCGATTGATAATGGAGATCACCGATTACGAACTGTTCGAGGTGCCCCCGCGCTGGCTCTTCTTGAAGATCACGACCAGCGACGGCACCGTCGGCTGGGGCGAGCCCGTCGTCGAGGGGCGCGCGAAGACGGTCCGTGGCGCTGTCGAGGAGCTGCTGGACGACTACCTGCTCGGCGAGGACCCGCTCCGGATCGAACACCACTGGCAGCGGCTCTATCGGGGCGGGTTCTATCGCGGCGGCCCCGTGCTCATGTCTGCGATCGCCGGCATCGACCAAGCCCTGTGGGACATCAAGGGCAAGCACTACGGCGCGCCGGTCTACGACCTGCTGGGCGGCGCCGCCCGCGACCGCGTGCGCGTCTACCAGTGGATCGGCGGCGACCGGCCGGCCGATGTCGGCGACGCCGCCGCCGAGAAAGTCGACGCCGGCTTCGACGCACTGAAGATGAACGGGACGCCCGAACTCCGGCGCATCGACAACCCCGCCGCCGTCGACGCCGCTAGGAACCGCATCGCCGAGGTCCGGGAGGCCGTCGGGGACGAGGTCGACATCGGCGTCGACTTCCACGGCCGCGTCGCCAAGTCGATGGCAAAGCGACTCGTCGAGGCGCTGGAACCCTACGAGCCGATGTTCATCGAGGAGCCGGTTCTCCCCGAGCACAACGACGCCTTACCCGAGATCGCCCAGCACACGACGACGCCGATCGCAACGGGCGAGCGGATGTACTCGCGCTGGGACTTCAAGGAGGTCTTCGAGCAGGGCGTCGTCGACCTGATCCAACCGGATCTCTCCCACGCCGGCGGCATCACCGAGGTCAAGAAGATCGCGTCGATAGCCGAGGCCTACGACGTGGCGATGGCGCCCCACTGCCCGCTCGGGCCGCTCGCGCTGGCGTCGTGCATTCAGGTCGACGCGTGTACGCCCAACGTCCTGATTCAAGAACAGAGTCTGGACATCCACTACAACGAGACCAGCGACGTGCTCGACTATCTCGCCGATCCCGGCGTGTTCGAGTACGACGACGGCTACGTCGATCTCCCGACCGAGCCCGGTCTCGGCGTCGAGATCGACGAGGCGGTCGTCCGCGAGCGCGCCGAGCAGGAGGTCGACTGGCACAACCCGGTCTGGACCCACGACGACGGCAGCGTCGCCGAGTGGTAAGCGGTCGCGTAGTGCGAACCGCGCTGCGGCGTCGAGACGCCGCGGCGTGAACTCACGTCGGCGTCGAGACGCCGACCGACTCAGACGTGCTCGTCGAAGAACGCCGCGATCGCCGAGTACGCCTCGATCTTGTTCTCCAACTTCGTGAACCCGTGGCCCTCGTCGTCGAAAATGAGCTTGCGCGTCGGGACGCCCTGCGATTTGGCCTCCTCGACGATCTGCTCGGCCTCGCCGACTGGCACTCTGGGATCGTTCGCGCCGTGGAGAACGAACAACGGCGCTGCGATCTGCTCGACGGTGTTGATCGGACTGATCGACTCCAAGAACTCCCGGTCGTCGTCGAGCGATCCGTACTCGGCTTCCCGCAGCTCGCGGCGCCACTCGCCGGTGTTTTCGAGGAAGGTGACGAAGTTGGCGATGCCGACAACATCGACGCCGGCCGCCCAGAGGTCGGGGTACTCGGTCATGCACGCCAAGACCATGAACCCGCCGTAGGACCCGCCCATGACGGCGATTCGGTCGGGATCGACCGCCGGATGATCGTGGAGCCACTCCACGCCGGCCCGCACGTCTCTCACCGAGTCCATCCGATTTCGAACGTCGTCGAGGTGGGTGTACTCCCGGCCGTAGCCCGAGGAGCCGCGGACGTTGGGCTCGAAGATCGCGTACCCCCGATCGAGGAAGTACTGCTTGACCGAGCTAAACGAGGGCCGGCGCTGGCTCTCGGGACCGCCGTGGATGTCGACGATGACGGGGACGCCGTCGGCCGATTCGCCGGTGGCGTCAACCCCGCTTTCGGCATCCTCCGGCAGCGTGAGATACGCGGGGATGTCGAGTCGGTCGAAGCTCTCGAAGCGCACCAGTTCGGGCTCACGGAACGTCTCGCGGGGGATCCCCGCAGTCGGCGCGTCGGTCCAGCGCTCGGCGTCGCCCGTCTCGAAGTCGACGACGTAGGCGTTCGTGTTGGTTCCTCGCCCGCTGGCCGTGACGGCGTATCGGTCGCCCGCCGGCCCGAAGTCGACGCCGCCGGCGGTGCCACCGGGCAGGTCCGGCGCCGGAACCTCCTCGATCTCGGTCGGTCCGACGAGTTCGCCCGCCGTGAGTTCGGTGTAGCCGTCGACGTTGCGCGAGTAGACGAGGCGCCCGGTGTCGGCGTCGAGCGCGATGCCGTCGACGTTCCAGTCGCCGCCCGACCGGACGACGCCGAGGTCGCCCGAGCCGAGATCGAGCCGGGCGAGATAGAGGGTGTCCGCCCCCTCGTCAGTCACCAGATAGACTGCGTCGCCTTCCGGCCCCCACTCGACGCTCTGGTAGCGCACGTCGCCGTCGTGGGTCGTGACGTGCTCGATCTCTCCCGACTCGATGTCGAGCACGTGCAGGTCGTGGTCGAAACTCGATCGCGCTTCGTGAACGAGCAGGCGCTCGTCGTCGGGGCTCCAGCCGGCGACAGAGAGCCAGCCCGAGCCCTCGTGGACGAGTTCGGCGTCCGGGCCGCGCTCGTCACGGCCCTGCACGTACACGTCGAAGACGGCTTCGTCGCGCCGGTTCGAGGCGAATGCGAAGCGCTCGCCGTCGCTGGACCAGCCGCCCCAGCGGTGTTTCGCACGAGCGCCGCCACGGTGTTTCACGTCGGGCGTCGCGGTCACGTTCTCGATAGTCCCGTCGTCGGCATCCAACAGGAACAACTGCTGGCGCTCGTTGCCGCCCTCGTCCATCCCGAACGCCAACTCGGCGCGCTCGGGCGACCAGTCGACGAAGGTGACGCGCTCCTCGGAGAAGGTGCGCTGGGTCGGCCACTGTCGGGCGCCGTCGAGCGTCCACACCTGCGGGACGCCGGTGGTGTCCATCAGGAAGGCGAGACGCTCGCCCTCGGGGCCGAACGAGGAGCCGTATGCGCTGCGGACGTTGAGATACCGGTCGATCGAGTAAGCCATGGGCGACCTTGCCCGCACTGGCAGATATGGATTCGGGTGGTCGCGTCAGTCGAGGCCGTCGGCGACCTCGTCCTCGATCGTGTCGATGCCGTCGACGATGCTGTCGCGCTCGAAGTACAGCAGCTCGATGGCTACGACCACCGCCGCGACCGCGACGACGACGAAGAACGTGCCCCGTTCGGCCGACCAGAGATGCCACAACAGCAGGACGAAAAACACCGCGGTGCCGCCGATCCCCGCCGCCGGAATCACCGGCGTGATCGACTCGTGGTCCCGCTGTTGGAACGCCAGATAGCTCATCGCCCCGAACACCGCCAGAAACGCCAGCGAGCCGAACGAGGTGATGCCGTTGAGGCTGCCGTAGGCGGTGAACGCGGCCGCGAGCGCGCCGAAGATCAGGATGGTTCGGGAGGGCGCGCCGTCGGCGCCGGCCCGACCGGTTTCGTCGGGCAAGAGCCCGTCGCTGATCATCCCCTTGGCGAAGTGGGCCGAGGAAAACAGCGTCCCGTTGATCGCGCTGCCGGTCGAGAAGATGGCTGCGATCGCGACGATCACGAAGCCGATTTCGCCCGGCAGGATAGGGTTGACGGCGTTGGCCAGCGCCCGTTCGGGATGGGCCTGAATCACCTCTCGAGAGGCCAGACTGGTGACGATGATGGCGATCAGTCCGTCGATGACGATGGTGGCGACGATCGAGTAGTAGATCGCTTTCGGGACGTTTTCCTCCGGATTCTTAATGCTCTCTTGGTCGTAGATGATCAACTGCCAGCCTTGGAACGAGACGAAAGAAACTGCCGTCGCCATGATCACCGGCGACACCTCCGCGATGGTTGAGGTGCCGAACGTCAGCGCGGCGTTGGTCGCCCCGTACCACACGCCCAGCGCGCCGAACGCCAGCAGGACGGCGACTTTGATGCCGACGAGCGCGACCTCGGTCGTCCCGGTCGCCTGCGCGCCGACGAGGTTGAGCGCGACGAACAGCCCGACGGCCGCCACCGAGTACGCCGGCCGAACGAGTTGTTCACCTAGCGGCACGGCGTCGAGCACGAACGGCGGCGTCAGGGCGACCGCGAAGCTCCCGAAGGCGTAGGCGTACATCGCCATCGCCCCGACGTAGCCGAACAGGAGCGTCCAGCCGACGATCCCGGCCACGTCGTCGTTGTCGACGTACTCTTCGAGTTGCGAGACCGAGCCGCCCCGGCGCTCGCCGATTGCGTTGAGCTTGACGTAAGAGTAGGCCGCGCACATCGACACCAGACTCGCAAGCGTGAACGCGAGCCACGAGGCGGCCCCGGCGATCGTCGCAACGACGCCAAGCACCGCGAAGACGCCGCCGCCGATCATCCCTCCGACCGAGATCGATACAGCGCCCCAGAACCCGAGCTTGCCGTCGGCTTGCTCGCCCATACGCGTCAAAGCGTGCCAGAGAAGCCTTCTATATCTTGCGTACCGGGCAATCGTCTCCCCCAGCGTAGACGCGCCGCACTCTGGAACCCCCGCGTCGGCGCCCGAAAATACCGGGATTTTTAATAGATCGTTTCATCAGGCGTGGTATGCGCGTCGCGCTGGTTTCGTTGACGACTACGCACCACCGTGACGCCGCCCCGGAACGGCGGCTTCGACAGGTGGCGATGACGCTGGCGGGGCGCGGTCACGACGTGCACGTCTTCTGTGCGAAGTGGTGGGACGGCACCGACAACACCGTCGAGGACGATGAACTGACCTATCACGCGGTGACGCTCGATCGAACGGCGCGCCAGTCGTTCTTGCTCCGGGTGCCGGTCATGCTCGCTCGCGCTGACCCCGATATCGTCCACGCCGGCGCTCGGTACCCGCCCGCGATCACCGCCGCGAGCATCGGTGCGACGCTCGCCCGGACGCCGCTTTTGGCTGACTGGTACGACCCCGACGGCGCCGACGGCGGCTTTCTCACTCGCCGCGCGCTGTCTGCCCCCGACCGCATCGTGACGCCCTCGCGGCTCGTCCGGACGCGGTTGCGCGAGCACGGCGCCGACATGGAGCGCCTGCAGGTCGTGCCCAACGCCGTCGACTTCGACCTGATCCGATCGACCGACCCGGCCGACGAGCGCCACGTCGTCTACGCCCGCCGTCTCGACGAGGGGGCCAACGTCGAGAGCCTACTACTCGGACTGGCCGAACTGCGGGACTTCGAGTGGTCGGCGACTGTGATCGGCGACGGTCCGGCCCGCGAGTCCTACGAACAGCAGGCCCGCGACCTGCGCATCGACGACCGGATCGACTTCGTCGGCGAACTCTCCCGCGAGGAGCGGGTGTCGATCTATCGAAACGCCCACGTGTTCGTCCAGACGGCCCACCAGTGTCGCTTCGCCACGGAACTGGCGTGGGCGCTCGCGTGTGGCTGCGTCGGCATCGTCGAGTACCACGCCGATTCGAGCGCCCACGAACTCGTCGAAGGGCGCGAACGCGGGTTCCGGACGACCAGCGAGCAGGAACTGGCCGACGCCATCCGCGAGGCCGGCGAGATGGAGTCGCTGACCGTCGACGAGGAGTTTGCTGGATTCGGCACCGACGCCGTGCTCGATCAGTACCTCGACCTGTACCGCGATCTCAGAGCGCAGTACGGCCTGCTGTAGCGCGGTACCGGCGTCGCTCCCTTTCCGTTGCCTGTCGCGGTTTCTCCCCGCTAGCGGTCGCTGGGGGCAGGCACAAACGAGCAGGATAGAAGTGGTCGCAGGCTGCTGGCGACCACCAAGCGAGTGGAGCACCCGGCGGTCGGCTGGCGGCCTACGGATCGGGACTGTACAACTCGGACGCGATCTCTGGTATCCTGTTCCGGATCGGGCTCACCTCCATGTTGGTTGTTATCTCTTAACACGACTGAGCACAAGTAACTTTCTTAATACACCTTATTCTGATCCAAAGAGGATTGACGAACACTGTGTATTAATTTGCGTATTTAGACAAACAATAAGTACTGTCGCAGTCTAAGGCACATACGGTAACAAATTATGTCGAACGCGCAGTCCGGTCCCACCGATCCCGTCCAGTTTGGCGAACTCGAACACGTCACCGTCGCAAACGACGGCGAGCCCACTACGTGTACGATCTTCCCACGAGAGTGCTCCGAGGAGAAGCTCGTCACCCACTGGATCACGGCCGACCAGTCGGCGTTCGTCCCGCTCGACAAGCATCAGTGACTGCCGGACGCCGGCCTACTCGTCGGCGTCGCGCGACGCCGCCGCGGCGACGTTGACCGCGGCGACGTTTTCTCTCACGTCGTGGACGCGCAGGATGTCGGCACCCCGATCCGCTGCCAGCGCCGAGGCCGCGACCGTCGGCGGGCCGCGCTCGCCGGCCGACTGCCCGCTCAGCGCGAACATCGACTTGTGCGAGTGGCCGATCAACACCGGACAGCCGAAAGCGTCGAACTCGTCGGCCCGATCCAGCAACTCGAACGCTTCGGCGGGCGATTTCGCAAAGCCAAGCCCCGGATCGACGATGATCTGCTCGCGGTCGAGGCCGGCCTTCTCGGCCAGCAGGACGCGCTCTCGCAACTGATCGATCACGTCCTCGACGACGTCGTCGTACTCGACATCCGTGTCGGGATCGACGGGCGCGTTCACGCTGTGCATCACCACGATCGGGGCGTCGTACTCGGCGGCGACGAATCGCATCTCGGGGTCTTCGAGCCCCGATACGTCGTTGAGGATATCCGCGCCGGCTTCCAGCGCCGCGCGAGCCACTTCTGCCCGACGGGTGTCGACCGACACCATGGCGTCCAGATCGGCGATGCGCTCGACGACCGGGACGACCCGTTCGATCTCGGCGTCGACGGGCACCGGCTCGGCGCCCGGCCGGGTGCTCTCGCCGCCCACGTCGATGATGTCGGCGCCTTCGGCGACGATCTGCTCGGCCCGCGCGACGGCGTCCTCGACGGCGTCGTACTCGCCGCCGTCGTGGAAGCTATCGGGCGTGACGTTCAGGATGCCCATCACCGCGGTGCCGTCCTCCCACGGGTAGCCCCGACCTGCCGACTCGTCGTCGAGATCGAGCGCCGTTCGGACCTCCTCGGCGAGCGTTTCGAGCCCGTCCGAGCGGTCGTCGAGCACATCTGTGAGAGCCTCGAACTGGTCGAGCGTCCCCAGCAACACGGCGTCGACGACGGTGTCCTGTTCGCTTAGTTCCGAGACCGCGCACTCGCCGCCGACCCTGAGCAGCTCTTCTTTGAGCTGGCGGGCCTGTGCCGTCCGGACGCGCGTCTTCAGCACTCGGTGGACGCCCTCGCCGGCGACGCGCTCGATCTCGCCCTCCCGAACGCTGGCGCCGTCGAGCATGTCCCGGGCGCCCTCACGCGTCCGCACGCGCTTTGGAATCTGCAGGCGCGACCAGCGCGTTCTGGCCTCGGCGACGGCAAAGAGCGACCCCGTCACCAGCACGCAGTCGTTCTCGCCGGCCGCATCGAGCGTCTCGGCGACGGCGTCCTCGACCGCACCGCCCGTCTTGACTGTCTCCGCGCCGGCGTGCTCGAACACGTCCGCCAGCACCGCGGGGTCTTCCGCGCGATCGAGGTCTGGCTCACAGGTCACAACGCGATCGGGCGTCGGCAGCGCGGCGGCCATCTCGGCGTGGTCCTTGTCGTGCATCGCGCCGAAGACGACGTGGAGGTCGTCGTACTCGAACTCGCCGAGGGCGTCGGCGAGCTTCTCGCAGGCGCCGGGATTGTGCGCGCCGTCGAGCACGACCAGCGGCTCCCGTTCGAGCACCTCGAACCGGCCGGGCCAGTGGGCCTGTCGGAGCCCCCGCTCGATCGCCGCGTCGGCGACCGGACCGTCGCCGAGTCGCTCGCCGATCTGTCTGGCCAGCGTCGCGGCGATGCCGGCGTTGTCGGCCTGATGGGCGCCGACCGTCGGAACGCGCGCATCGACCGCCCAGTCCGGCCCCTCGATCGAGACGGCCGCCTCGGCGTGGTTCGTCCGGCCGCCGTAGGTCGGCACCACGTCGCCGTCCGGACCGACCGTGACGACATCGTCGGCGACCTCGCGGATCGCCGCGACGGCGTCGCCCTCGGCGCCGGTGACGAGCGGCGCGTCGGCCGGCGCCACGTGAGCCTTGTCGCGGGCGATCTCGGGAATCGTATCGCCCAGTACGTCGGTGTGTTCGAGCGTCACGGTCGTCACCGCGCTGGCGACGGGATCGACGACGCTGGTCGCGTCCAGCTTGCCGCCGATGCCCACTTCGAGCACGGCCACGTCCACGTCTCGGCGCGCGAACTGCCACAGCGCCATCGCGGTCGTCGCCTCGAAGAAAGTCGGCGAGGCGCCGTCGGCGCCCTTCTCGCGGACGTAGTC
Source organism: Natronoarchaeum philippinense (assembly GCF_900215575.1). NCBI lineage: Archaea > Methanobacteriati > Methanobacteriota > Halobacteria > Halobacteriales > Natronoarchaeaceae > Natronoarchaeum > Natronoarchaeum philippinense. The sequence goes on from NZ_OBEJ01000003.1 coordinate 408,642, forward strand.
CTCGATGTCGTCGGCGAACTCCGCGACGGCGGCCCGCTGGATCTTCCGCCCGTCGACGCGGATCCGCTCGCGCAGGTCCTCCAGATGCGGCGAGGTAAAGAGGCCGACCGTCAGTCCGGTCTCGCGCAGGATCGACTCGACCATCTTGGCGGTCGAGCCCTTCCCGTTCGAGCCCGCGATCTGCACGCAGGCCAGTCCCTCGTGGGGGTCGTCGAGATGCGAGAGGAGATCGGCGGTCGACTCGATGCCCGGACGCGGGCCGAACCGCCGCAGATCGTAGAGGAAGTTCGCCGCGTCGTGGAACTTCATACTCGCACGTCTGGTGCCGCGCGCTTTAGCGTGTCGGAAGGGACTGTCGGCGCGTCGCGCCGCGGTAGATATCCGATGTCGTTTTGCTGTGACGCCCCACTCTCGACGGCCGCGAACGCCACAGTTTTGTCCTCAAAATACAATATTGAGCCGATGAGCAGCATTCGTCCGAAGGAACTCGACGACCGCCTCGATTCGTCGGGCGACGAGCCGTTTGTCCTCGATATTCGCCCGGCGTCGGCGTTCGAGTCCGGAGCGATCGACCGGAGCCGGAACGTCCCCGTGTACAACGAACTGCGCCGCGGCGACGAGTCGGCGCTGCGCGACCGGCTCGGGGACGTGCCGACCGACCGGGACATCGTCGTCGTGTGTAAGATGGGCGTCGTCGCCAAGCGAGCGACGAGCGTCCTCAGAGACGAGGGGTACGATGCGTCGACGCTGCTCGGCGGGATGAGCGGTTGGAAGGGGTATCAGAACGGCTCGCTGGGCTACAAGCTCCGATCGCTTCTCTGGAGTATCCGGTAGCCCCCGGGGACCGGTCGGTAGGCAGTTCGGCGCACTGCCGACGGAGAGTGTCGACCCCGTTGGGCCAACCGGCTGCGTGTCGACGCCGCGTACGATTCGCAGGCTACGTGCCGACGCCCTACAGCGATCGCGCGACCAGCTCGCCCCACGTCTCGAACCCGTGCCGTCGGTAGAACGCTCGCGCGCGCTCGTTGCCCGGATCGACATCGAGCACCAGTCGGTCGAGCGGGAGGTCCTGTCGCTCGGCGGTCTCGACGGCGGCGTCGAGCAGGTCGTCGGCGACGCCGGTGCCGCGGTAGGGTTCGCGGACGTAAATCTCGTTGAGCACCGCGGCGTCCCAGATCATCGTCAGTTCCTCGGGGAGGACGAAGACGTAGCCAGCGAGGGCGTCGCCGGCCGCCGCGGACGCAGCGGCGTCGCCGTCGCCCTCCGCGACGTGGATACAGCCCGCGTCGTTCGCCACGCAGTCGCCGACCCACTCGCGGTAGCGCTGCCGGTACTCGCCGTCGAGTTTCGCCTCGTAGGCCGCCGCCTTGTCGTCGCCGCCGGTGCTCGCGCCGAGTTCGCGCTCGAAGGCTCGCTTGAGCTCCCAGAGCGCGTCGGCGTCGTCGGGGTGTTCATAGCGCCTGACCATGCCCCCGGTCGGCGACGCGATGACGAAAAGCTCCCGGCTCGACGCCGCCGGCGCCGCGCCGCCGAGTTCAGTCGTCGACGAACTCGGTGTCATCTTCACGGGGCGATGCCGGGCGACGGCCCGAGTCGCTCGTCGCGTCGGCGGTTTCGGCGTCGCCGCCGGCCGGCTTCCTCCCCGGCCGCTCGCGCTCTTCGACGACGCCCTCGCGCCACGTTCCCCGTCGGAACCACGCCACCGCGATCACGAAGGAGAGGACGGCGCCGACCGAGAACGCCCACCAGATCCCCTCGACGCCGATGCCGAAGCTCACCAGCGCGAGCCCGGTTCCTGGGATCGGCACCGCCCACGAGAACGCCAGCACGAGCGCGACGGGCACTCGGAAGGCCCACCGCGAGAGGATCGACAGCGCCATGGCGATCTTGGTGTCGCCCGCGCCGCGGAAGCCGCCCTGAATTACCATCACACCGCCGAAGAATGCCCAGAACGGCGCGATGACCCGGAGGAACACGACGCCCTCGGCGATCACCGCGGGATCGTCGATGAACACGCCGATCGCCTGTGCTGGGAACGCGAACACGAGCGCGGCGGCGGCCCCGAGCAGCGCCATCGTCGCCGCGGTGGCGACCCACGTGACTCTTGCGGCCCGGTCGGGCGTCTTCGCGCCGAGGTTCTGGCCGACGCCGGTCGCGGTGGCCTGCCCGACCGCGCCCGCCACGCTCCACGTGATCGACATCAGCCGGATGCCGATGCCGTAGGCCGCGGTCGGCGTCGTGCCAAAGCGGGCGACGAACCCGGCCATCACGACCGACGCGAAACTGCGCGCCCAGCCGTCTAACGTCGCCGGATAGCCGATATCGACCAGTTTCCGGAGGATGCCGACATCGGGCCGCAGATCGCCCGGCCGGAGTCGGACGCCGAAGCCGCCCCGCAACAGCACGTAGATGCCCGCGACCGTCGCCGCGCCCCGCGAGATGAACGTTGCGACGGCGGCGCCGAAGGTGCCCCACGCCGGGAACGGCCCCCACCCGAGCACGAAGAACGGATCGATCACGACGTTCAGCCCCGCCGACAGCAGGACGAGCCACATCGCGGTCTTGGTGTCGCCGGCCCCCTGCAGCGACGCCCGAAACGCGAAAAAGAGGAACGTAAACGGCAACGTGAGGAAGATCACCTCGATGTACGCCAGCGCTTCGACGAACACGTCGCCGCGCGCACCAAGCAGCGTGAGCAGCGGGCCCCGGAATGCGAGGCCGACGGCCGCGAGCGTGAGCGACACAGCAAGCGTCAGCAAGATTGTCTGGGCGACGACGCGGTCGGCCTGCCGGTCGTTGCCCCCGCCGACGTGCTGTGAGACCAGCGCGATCGTCGCGGCGGTGATCCCCATCGCCGTCGAGACGAACATCCACGACAGCGGGAACATCAGCGACACCGCCGCGACGGCGTCGCGGCCCACGCGCCCCACCCAGAACATGTCCGCGACGTTGTAGACCGTCTGGAGCAGATTCCCCAGCACCAGCGGCCACGCCATCTGGCCGAGCTTGGGCGGGATCGCCCCCGTCGTCATGTCGACGCGTTTGCGGTCGGTCTCTGCCACGAGTCAGTCCGACTGACGGGGCCACGGCGCTTAAGCGCCGTCCTCGGCGGCGGGATTGCCGGCTCGGGGCGGCCGGCGCGGCGCAGCGATCAGAGGTGCCGACGGAACGAACAGCGGTTGCACGAAAGCACGCCGCCGCGGGCGCTGACCCAGCCACGTTCACAGACGGTGCACTCCCATCCCCGCGGCGTGGTCGCGGCCACCTGCCGTTCGAGTCGCCGCAGCCGCTGGTCCATTCGAGTGAGCTGCTCCGCTAACTCTCGGAGCTGTTCGTCGATCTCCTCGGTGCTGGCTGGTCGAACGGATTTCATCGCGGTCACGAGTGCCGGTAGGCGAGCGGACGAGATGAACTAGCCGCTCGGCGTCGGCGTCGAACGGACCGGAGAAAAAACACGACCGGCCGGCGACAGCTCTCGCCGCGGCGCTGGCGGCACCGCGTCGAGGCGGTCGAGATCGGCGTCTCCCGTTCCGAACGGCTCAAATATCCCCCGCGAGTACAGACGTGCGTGTCACGGCAGGTCCAACAGGTCGACACGCTGTTCCTCCACGAGTCGCAGGGGGATTACTACGTCGTCGTCCGACGGGACGACAAGCGGCTGTTCCGCGCGCGCCTCGACCTCAAGGAGACCTCGGCGGGGCCACGCCCCGGCCGATTCCGGATCAAGGACGGCTCCAGCGAGGAGCCGCGCAACCCCGATGAGTTCGTCGACATCGCGCGGATGGCCGACCGCATCCGTATCTCCGAGCAGACCGCCCCCGAGCACCGCGACCGACTCCGCGAGATGCTCGACGGCTACCAGCTCTCGGCGAAAGTCGTCCGGACCTGCCGGATCTGCGCCTCGGCGGGGCGATACTCCCCGCTGACCAGCGAGACAGCGATCAAGAAAGACGACGAGCACGTCTGTCCCGACTGCGCGAAGAAGGAACTCGAACGCGAACTCTCCTATCAGGGCGGGCTGACGAGCTCGGCCCGGGACCGGCTCGAAGAGCTCCTGCTGGAGGTCCAAGACTTAGAACGCATCACGAATCTCCTGCAGGGCGAACTCGATCCCGACCTGACGAAGTTCGACGAGATCTCGGCGACGACCGACGAGATCGACCCGGTCCCGGTCGACTCGCTGAACCTCCACCCCGGCATCCAGAACATGCTCGAAGGCCGGTTCGACACGCTCCTACCGGTCCAGAGCCTCGCGGTCGAGAACGGCCTTCTGGACGGCGACGACCAACTCGTCGTGAGCGCGACGGCGACGGGCAAGACGCTCGTCGGCGAGATGACCGGGATCGACCGCGTGCTCAACGGCAAGGGGACGATGCTGTTTCTCGTCCCCCTCGTCGCGCTGGCCAACCAGAAGCACGAGGACTTCGAAGAGGAGTACGGCGACATGGTCGACGTGTCGATCCGCGTCGGCGCGAGCCGCGTCAAGGACAACGGCGAGCGGTTCGACCCCAACGCCGACGTGATCGTCGGCACCTACGAGGGGATCGACCACGCGCTCAGGACTGGGCGCGATCTCGGCGACATCGGGACGGTCGTCATCGACGAGGTCCACACGCTCAAAGAGGACGAGCGGGGCCACCGCCTCGACGGGCTGATCTCGCGGCTCAAACACTACACCGAGCAGCGCGAGCAACGGCGCCAAGACTACCACGGCGCCCAGTACATCTACCTCTCGGCGACGGTCGGGAACCCCCACGAACTCGCCCAAGGGCTGCGAGCCAACCTCGTCGAGTTCGAGGAGCGCCCGGTGCCGATCGAGCGCCACGTCACCTTCGCCGACCAGCAAGAGAAGACCCGACTGGAGAACAAACTCGTCCGGCGGGAGTTCGACAGCAAGTCCTCGAAGGGGTATCGCGGCCAGACGATCATCTTCACTAACTCGCGGCGGCGCTGTCACGAGATCAGCCGCAAACTGGAGTACGAGTCGGCGCCGTACCACGCCGGACTCGACTACGGCCAGCGAAAGTCCGTCGAGCGAAAGTTCGGCAATCAGGATCTCGCGGCGGTCGTCACGACGGCCGCACTGGCTGCGGGGGTCGACTTCCCGGCCTCGCAGGTGATCTTCGACACGCTCGCTATGGGCATCGAGTGGCTCTCGGTCCAAGAGTTCCACCAGATGCTCGGGCGGGCGGGGCGTCCCGACTACCACGACAAAGGGACGGTGTACGTGCTCGTCGAACCCGACACATCCTATCACTCCAGCATGGAGATGTCCGAGGACGAGGTGGCGTTCAAGCTCCTCAAAGGCGAGATGGAAGACGTGCAAACGGTGTACGACGAGCGCGCCGCCGTCGAGGAGACGCTGGCCAACGTCACCGTCGCCGGTAAGGGCGCAAAGCGGCTCAACGACCGGATGCTCGGCGACGTTCCGACTAAGCACGCGCTGGGCAAACTGTTGGAGTACGAGTTTATCGACGGCTTCGAGCCCACCGACCTCGGGCGGGCCGTCACAACCCACTTCCTCTCGCCGGGCGACGCGTTCACGATGATCGACGGCATCCGGAAGGACAAACACCCCTACGACATCGTCGCCGACATCGAACTGAAAGACGAGTTCTGACGCTCTCCTACAACAGCCCGTCTTCCCGCGCCAGCAAAATCGCGTTCAGCGTCGCGTCGTTCGTCGGATTCTCGCGGGCGACCGACAGGGCGTCTTCGACCGGGACGGACCGGACTTCCAGAAATTCGTTGTCGTCGAGGTCGGGCTCGACGGGCTCTAACCCCTCTGCGAAGACGATGCCACGGTCGTGACGCAACACGCCGGTGGCGACCTTGTACTCTTGGAGCAGCGAGACGCCGGCGGGGTCGAACCCGGTCTCCTCGCGGAGTTCCCGAGCGCCGGCAGTCGTGTAGGACTCGCCGTCCTCGACGATGCCGGCCGGAAGTTCCAGTTGAGACTCGCGGATCGTCGGCCGGTACTGCTCGACGAAGACGACCTCCTCGCCGGTCGAGGCGACGATGACGACCGCCGGCGGAAGCTCCGCCCAGTAATAGTCTTTCTCGGTGCCGTCTGGCTGTTCGACGCGGTCGTACCCGCCCGTGTACCAGCCCGTCTCGTACTCGGTCGCCGAGTCGACGATCGGCCACTCGTGGTCCGACGCCGCAGGACCGGCTTCGTTGTCGGTCATCTACTCGGATCCTCGCAGGCGATCGACTCGGGCCTGTCGGTTCGACGCCGAGCGTCGGTGTCGGACTGCGTCTCAGTTTGGGATCGGATCGACGCCGAGCGTCGGCGTCCGAACGCACCGGCGACTGGGCTACTCCTCGCGCTCCCGAACGGTGAACTGCTCGAACCCGCCGAAGGCCAACCCGAGCGCGCCCATCCACCAATTCCAGCGCTCGCTCGGGGTACCCCGTGGGGCGTCGGACAGATTGTCGACGACGACCTCGACGGTGAGTTCGTGGTCGGCGGTCTCGGCGAACCGCCCCGAATCGGCGAGGTCGCGGGCCTGTCGGACCACTACCCGACGCTCGGCGGCGGTGCCGCCGAAGGCGGTTTCGAGGCGCGCGTCGAGGCGGTCGTCGTCGAGACTCATTAGTTACTCGTCGGCGTCACTCCGCGATGATCTCCCGGTAGATGCGGCCGTAGGCCTGCCGGCGCAGCGTTCCGACGGCCGCGGTCTCCTCGTCTTGGAACGTCGCGGCGACGGCCTCGTCGTCGGGGCCGGCGTGCCAGACGACGTTGTCGACGTTTTCGCTCCCCAGTACCGTCACCTCGCCGTCGTAGGATTCGTCCCACTCCTCGAACTCCTCGCTCGTGCCGATTCGTACTTTCAGCAGCGAGGCGAACATGGCGTCCCGCGCGGTCTCGACCACGTCGGCGTCGACGCGCTCGTCGTACTCCTCGGCGCCGAGCTCCATCGCCTTCGCTACTTCCTTGACCAGCACCTGCGCGCCCGGCCCGACGGACTCGTAGGCCTCGTGTACGTCGGCCGCGCTCTCGGGTGCGAGAAAGCCGTCTGCGTGCATACGCGATTACTCGCGCGCCGGACAGTTACCCGTTGTCGTTCGCGTCGTCGGCTTCGGCGTCGCCCTCGTCGGCGTCCGCCGTCTCTCCGTCGTCGGCCAGCATCTGCTCGGTCATCTCCCGGGCCTCGGCCATCACCTCTTGGGCCTCGCCGGTGAGGTTCCCCCGCCCCGCGCCGCCGGATTGGCGGGCGAGTTCCTGCTCGAACGGCGTTTCATCGGGCGCGGCGGCGCCGTGTTGGTGGTCGCCGTGATCGTGCTGGTTGTCGGACGTGTCGTCGAAAATCTGTGGAAACTCCGTTTCGGGGACGGCGTCGACGACTTCCGGGGCGAGGTCGTCGGGGTTGGACTCCTCCCAGCCCGGCGCGTGCTCGTCGAGCCACGCCTCGTGGTCCTCGCGCCCGAGCATCGCGGTGAACGCGAGGTGGTTCGCCAAGTGCTCCCCGTCGGCTTGCGGCGCCTCGCAGACCGGACAGGCGTATCCCATATCCGGTGGGTGGGTTCGCGGCGTGAAAAGGGTTCAGACTGGACGTGTACTCGCTGGACCGGTGGCCTCGACCGCGGATTCTCTGTGATACAGTGTATCCGCAGCGGCCGGGCGCGGCGTTCATGCCGCGCCCACGGGGAAGGGCAGGCCTGCGGTCGCGGTCCCTTGGAGGACTGAAAGGGCGAGGGCCGGTGTCCGGTTTTCACGCGGCTCTATCCGAGTGTAGCGAGGATATCCGCGTGAAAACCGGACAGCGGGCCGAGGGCTTTCGGAATGTTCTGGATACACCCGGTAGCTAAAACTGCTAAAAGTAGTCCGAAGGCGTTCACAGCCATTTCGCCCGAAATCCACCTCCAATTCTCTGAATCCGTTCCACGTCGCTTATACTCCCCCCACGACGAGAGTCTCGCATGGCAAACGACGAGCTCATCGCGGCCCTGCGAGACGCCGACGCCGTCCAGTACGGAGAGTTCGAGCTCTCCCACGGCGGCACCAGCGAGTACTACGTGGACAAGTACCTCTTCGAGACCGACCCCCACTGTCTCGGCCTGATCGCCGAGGCGTTCGCCGAGCGCCTCGACGACGACAAGCTGGCGGGCGTCGCGCTCGGCGCCGTCCCGCTGGTCGCGGTCACCAGCGTCGAGACGGAACTGCCCTACGTCATCGCGCGCAAGCAAAAGAAGGAGTACGGCACCGCGAACCTGATCGAGGGCGAACTCGAAGAGGGCGAGGAGGTCGTCGTCCTCGAAGACATCGCCACCACCGGCCAGAGCGCCGTCGACGCCGTCGAGGCGCTGCGCGAGGCCGGCGCGGAGGTCAATCGCGCGCTCGTCGTCGTCGACCGACAGGAGGGCGGCGCGGAGAACCTCGCCGAGGTCGACGTGGAACTGGAGTCGCTGGTCACCGCCGAGGACCTGCTCGCGGACGACCAGTAAACGACCCATACCTACCGAGTAGCGGCCGGATTACTACACGCCACGTCGCCGTAGCTCGGTTTGCGCGATGGTGGTGTAGCAGCGAACACACGGTCCCTCCAGGACCGGAACGCAGGTGCGAGTCCTGCCCATCGCATCGCTCTCCCGCGGACCGTGCCGGGTACCGGTTCGCAACGCTTTTGCTGTCGCCTCCAGTACGGGCAGGTACAGATGGCAGGTGTCTGCTTTACATCGGGTGCTGCCCCTTCCTACTCCCGTGTGTAGACGCCTGCCCGTTTTCCCGCTGGCAACCCCTGGCCAGCCGGAGGTATATCAATGTCACAGGACGCAGATTCCCAGGATCAGATCGTAGTAGTGCTCCCCGACGGCTCCGAGCTCGACGTTCCGCGCGGGGCGACGCTCGAAGATGTCGCCTTCGAGATCGGCCCCGGCCTCGGTCGGGACACCGCCGGCGGCCGGATCGACGGCGAACTCGTCGGCAAGGAAGTCCCCGTCACCGAGGACGGCGCCGAGATCGAACTCGTCACGGAAGACAGCGACGAGTACGTCCGCGTGCTGCGCCACACCGCTTCGCACTGTCTCGCGCAGGCTGTCCAGCGGCTCTACGACGATGTGGAACTCGCTATCGGGCCGCCGACCGACGACGGCTTCTACTACGACTTCGACGATCTCGACATCGACGAAGACGATCTGGAAGACATCCTCGCGGAGATGGAGGAGATCATCGACGCCGACTACGAGGTCGAGTACGAACAGGTCTCGATCGAGGAAGCCCGCGAGCGCCTGCAGGGCCAGCCCTACAAGCTCGAACTCTTGGAGGAACTCGCCGAGGAGGGCGAGACCGTCTCCTTCTACAGTCAGGGCGAGTGGGAGGACCTCTGTAAGGGCCCCCACGTCGACTCGACGGGCGAGATCGGCGCCGTCGACCTGCTGGAGATCGCCGCCGCGTACTGGCGCGGCGACGAGGAGAACCCGATGCAGACCCGGATCTACGGCACCGCCTTCGAGTCCCAAGAGGATCTGGAGGCGTTCAAGGAGCGACGCCGCGAGGCCGAGCGCCGCGACCACCGGAAGATCGGTTCCGAGATGGACCTGTTCTCGATCCAGGATGTCACCGGTCCCGGTCTCCCTCTGTATCACCCCGCGGGCAAGACTATCCTCCGCGAGCTGGAGTCGTTCGTCGAGTCGCTCAACCTCGACGCCGGCTACGAGTACGTCGAGACGCCCCACGTGTTCAAGACCGACCTCTGGAAGGAGAGCGGTCACTACGAGAACTATCAGGACGACATGTTCGTCTTCGACGTCGACGACGACGAGTACGGGCTCAAGCCGATGAACTGCCCGGGCCACGCGACGATCTTCGACGACAGCTCGTGGTCGTATCGTGACCTGCCGATGCGCTACGCCGAGAACGGGAAGGTCTACCGAAAGGAACAGCGCGGCGAGCTCTCGGGCCTCTCACGCGTTTGGGCCTTTACGATCGACGACGGTCACCTGTTCGTCCGCCCGGACCAGATCGAGCGCGAGGTCGAACAGACGATGGACATGATCGACGAGGTGCTCTCGACGTTCGATCTGGACTACGACGTTGCGCTGGCGACCCGCCCCGAGAAGAGCGTCGGCTCCGACGAGATCTGGGAGCGCGCCGAGTCTCAGCTCCGTGACGTGCTCGACCGCCGGAACCTCGACTACGAGGTCGAGGAGGGCGACGGCGCCTTCTACGGCCCGAAGATCGACTTCGGCTTCGAGGACGCCATCGGACGCCACTGGGACGGCCCCACGGTCCAACTGGACTTCAACATGCCCGAGCGCTTCGACCTGAGCTACGTCGGCGAGGACAACGAGTCCCACAAGCCGGTGATGATCCACCGCGCGCTGTACGGCAGCTACGAGCGCTTCTTTATGGTGTTGATCGAGCACTACGCCGGCAACTTCCCGCTCTGGCTCGCCCCCGAGCAGGTCCGCGTGCTGCCGATCAGCGACGACAACCTCGGCTACGCCCACCGCGTCAAAAACGAGTTCGACGAGTTCCGCGTCGAGGTCGACGGCCGCGACTCGACGATCGAGCGCAAGATCCGGGCGGCCCACGAGGACCGCGTGCCGTACATGATCGTCGTCGGCGACGACGAAGAGGAAGACGGCAACATCTCCGTGCGCGACCGCTTCGAGGACCAGGAGTACGACGTCGAGATCGACGCGTTCCGCGACCACCTCCGGAGCGAGCGCTCGGAGAAACGGACCGAACCGGACTTCCTGCAGGATTGAGCGCCGGCGTCCAGCAGACTGTCTTCGCGGACGCCCACGACGACCGTCGTCTTCGTCGGTCGAGCGTCGGCGTCAGAAACCGTGCCGTCGTGCTAGACGTGGGCGTCAGAACAGCGTAATCGCACCGCCGAGAATGACGACCGTCACGAGCAACCGGCCGAGGCTTCCGAGAAACGTCGCGAGTGCGAACTTGCCGTAGTCCTCTTCGAGGATGGCGAAGGCGTAGATCGAGATCGTGTCCGGGAAAAAGGGAACACAAAGCGCCAGCGCCATCCCGGCGTAGCCGTACTGCCGGGCCAGTTCGACGGTCCGATTCTCCGACCATTCGACGATATCGAACCGGGAGCGGCGCAACCGTCGGATGATCGGCCCGGACTCTTTGGCTTCCTGCCCGATGTGAAAGGCAAAGAGGCTCCCGACCGCCTTGCCCGAGGCGCTGACCAGCATGATCGATCCTAGACTCGCCCACGCGGGAATCCCGAGATCGAGCGGCGCCGCGAGCACGACTTCGCTGGGGCCGGGCAGCGCGAAGGCGATGAGAAACGAGTACGCGAAGATGATCCCCATGCCGGGCCAGCCGGTCGCGGTTTCGACGGCTGCCAGCGTCCCATCGACGATTGTCTCGAAAAGGTCGGTGAGCACGACGGGGGCCTCGATCGCCAGTGCGAACACGTGATACATTCACGTTCAGGCCGCTCGTAAATCTTCGTATTTCGACGAGCGTCGGCGCGATGCCGCAGCCATCCCTTGGCGCGCCGCCGTCGCGGCGGTGATGTCGTCCACGTCGGCGTCCAGCCGCCCCGTAACCGTCGGGACTGTCACGGTCTTGCACAGAGTCGCGCTCGTTTCGCACCGAAACCACCATAGTTGTGGAATCATGCCTATACGTATGAATCGCGCAGAGAAGGCCGCCCTCCAGTTGCGGGCCGTCTCCGTGCTTCGGATGCTCAAGGAGACCCGCACGTACGACGAACTCGCGGCGCTGACGGAGTTGCCTGCCGGCGATCTCAACCGCTACGTCAACGGACACGTCCTTCCGAGCGACGACCGCGCTCGGGAGGTCGTCTCCGGCGTCGGTCGCGACGCGCTGGCCGACGAACTCGAACGCCGTGTCACCACCGACGAGGAAGGCTACGTCGACAACTCCGGCGCGGTGTTCGACCAGTCGTTTCTGGATCTGGTCGCGCCGATCGCCGCCGAGACGTTCGAGTTCGATCGCCCCGATGTCGTGCTGACGGCGGCGACCGACGGCATCACGCTCGCGGCCGCGATGGCGAGCTACTACGGCGTGCGCTGTGCCTACGCCAAGCAGTCCAAAGAGACCGCCGTCGAGGAGTTCATCGAGTCACGCCAGCGTCTTCAGTCCGGCATCGAACTCACGTACTACCTGCCCGCCGCGTCGATCGACGCCGGCGAGACGGTGCTGGTCGTCGACGATCTGATCCGGTCGGGCGAAACTCAGGAGCTACTGCTTGATATCACCGAACGAGCCGGTGCCGATGTCGGCGGCGTCTTCACCCTGATCGCCGTGGGAACCGACGGCGTCGAACGCGCGCGCGAGCGGACCGACGCGCCGGTCGGCGCGCTGGTGGAGTTCTAAGCGACTGCGGCGTCAGCCTGCGGCATTTCGCGCCGCTTCCGTACTCTTGCTCACGGTGTTTTCTCACAGCCGTGCAAGGGATGGGATTCGAACTACGTCCGAGGACCTGCGCGTCGGCGCAGAACCTCGGCCTACTTCGAATCCCAACGTCTGCCGCACACGGCGCTCACGTCCGTTCGCGTCGAGAGGAGTGCGAGGGATGGGATTCGAACTACGCGGAGACGGTCGCGCTCACATCCGTTCGCGCGCTGCGACTCCTCTCGTTCGAATCCCAACGTCTGCCGCACACGGCGCTCACGTCCGTTCGCGCCGAGAGGAGTGCGAGGGATGGGATTCGAACCCATGGACCCCTACGGGAGCGGATCTTAAGTCCGCCGCGTTTGGCCTAGCTCAGCCACCCTCGCGCAGAAGGCAGATGCGGATTGTCCCCGGGCCGGCAAGTGGGTTTCGCTTACCAGTCGACCGACAGCGTGCCGTCGCCGTCGGGGTCGGGTGAGATCTCCTCGTCCGTCCGACGGTCGATGACGTGGATACAGCCGTCGCCTTTCTTCGCGGGACAGACTTCGGCGGCGCGGATGTTGTGGTCGAGGTCGTCCTCGGAGACGTAGTACGAGCCGGGCTTTGCCATCCCGCTTTTGAGGTCCATCTCCCAGTTTTTCGAGACCTCGGCGCACTTGCCCGCGCCGAAGCACTTGTTCGCCTCGAAGATGATCTTGTAGGGCTTGTCCTCGATCGAGGGTGCATCGTCGCCGCCCACGTCGCTTGGCTCTTGGATCTCCGCGTCGAGGTCGCTCATTACTCGTATGAAAGGAGGGGGCCGCCTTTCGCGTTACGGTTCGGCCGACGACCGGACGTCAGTCGTCGTTCGATGCCGCGCCGCGGGCGGCGTTGGTCACGACGTTGTCCTCCATGCTCCACTTGTACTCGACGCCGTACGACGTCGAGATGTAGTAGTAGACGGCGCCCAGACAGAGCACGCCGCTGGCGACGTTGCCCGCGGTGACGACCGCGATGTTGTAGGCCATCCCCGACCACGAGACAGCGGGGTCGGCGATCGGCAGGAGGTTCGCGGAGGTCAGGATCGCCATGTTGGCGATGCTGTGCTCGAAGCCGGCGCCGATGAACACCAGCAGGCACCAGAAGATCATGATGAGCTTGGCGACCGGGTTCTCGAGGCGGAAGTTGCACCAGACCGCCAGCACGATCAGCCAGTTACACAGCATCGCACGCAGGAACAACTCGGTGGGCGCCATCGTCATCTTGGCGGCGCCGATCGCCGCGAACGGTTCGGTCGGAAGCGTGCCCGAGCCGACCAGCATCGCCGCGATGATCACCGAGCCGATGAGGTTGCCGAGCCACGAGAACGCCCACACTTTCAGCGTCGCCCCCGAGTTCACGCGCCCGGTGAGCTGCCCGATCGTCATGATCATCGCGTTGCCGGTGAACAACTCGGAACCGGCCATGATGACCAGCGACAGCGCGATCCCGAAGCTGGCGCCCATTACTATGCCTTGGAACGGCGCGAACTGCGTTCCCATGAGATCGCCCGCGAAGATGAACGCGATCGCCACACCGAAGCCGAGGTACGCCCCCGCAAGCGCCGAATGCGCCAAGTACGCTGGGAGGCTGTTGCCGATCAGTTCCATCTGAGCGGCGGCGGCGTCGGCGACATCCTCGATAGTTTCCCGGTACATCGTTATCTCCTCCCCGCGATCCACGACGGATGCGAACACTTCGACGTTTGCATCGTTTTTACACGATCTGCGCTAATTTCGATCATTTGAACTCGATTTGGCTGAACAAACGAACACATAAAGGACTACTCCTTGGATGCTTCTTTCCCCCTTGGTGTCTATTATGACACATAGGTCGTATTATCCGTTTCATCGACGTATCTACCGTTCGTCGACATCGACACGATTACCGAACCACGGCCTGTGCGGCTCGACCGGCCGGTTTTCGATATCGTGTCCCGACGCCACTCTCTCTTTAGTTGATGTTCGTAGCCTAAACACGAGAGAACACCAAAATACTCCTAATATTTTGAAATTTATTACCAGAGCATTCACTTATACCAGCAAAACGGTTTAATACGACTCTCCCAACCGTCCTGATGCGATGATCCCACGCGACGAGCTGAACGACAAGACCGAGACGCGCAGCAAGATCCTCGCGGCCAAAGAGGAGAAAGGACTGACCTTCGCCGACATCGCCGACCAAGTCGGCGGCGACAAGACGTTCCTCGCGTCGGCGACCTACGACGCCGCGAGCATGACCAAAGACGACGCGATGGCGTTCGCCGAGGTACTCGACCTCGGCAGCGATGTCATCTCGGACCTCCAGAAGCCGCCGATGAAGGGCCAAGGCGAGCCGACGATTCCGTCTGACCCCTGTCTCTACAGACTCTACGAGGTCCCCCAAGTGTACGGGCCCGCGATCAAGGCGCTCATCCACGAGGAGTTCGGCGACGGGATCATGAGCGCGATCGACTTCGAGGTTAGCGTCGACAAGGAGCCCCACCCGGAGGGCGACCACGTCGTCATCACGTACGACGGGAAATTCCTGCCGTACAAGCGCTGGTAGACGCCGCCGTACCGTAGCCGACTTCTTCTTTCGGATTCTATCGCTGACGGCCCGTTACCGAGATTGGTTCTATCTGGTCAATAGAGGGCGAATATCTATCAGAGTGGGGGGGCAGATAATTCACCCGTTATCGGTGTCAACTACTCAGATGTATCTTTGGACCCTTCCTTACTGATATCGGTGACGGTTAACTGGCGCTGAAGCGGCGTTGCAGGCTGATCGGTGGAGACGATCTTCCTCAATCGGTAGTGGTCACTCCGCTCCCTTGACATACTTCTGTCGGCTGTACAGTAGTAGGCCGACTCCGACGAGGGCTGTCAGTACACGGCGAACCAGTTCGGCCTTGTCATTATCGTGGCCCTGGACACCGGCGCGTACCTGCCGGTAGAACGTGTCCTCGTGTTCGACGAAT
The DNA here is from genome assembly GCF_900215575.1 of Natronoarchaeum philippinense. Lineage (NCBI taxonomy): Archaea > Methanobacteriati > Methanobacteriota > Halobacteria > Halobacteriales > Natronoarchaeaceae > Natronoarchaeum > Natronoarchaeum philippinense. Next base: position 423,950 of record NZ_OBEJ01000003.1, read on the forward strand.
CCGTAGTGGTTGGTCCAGTAGCGCCAGCCAGCAATCGGATCCTCCGTCCGAAGGGTTCCACGTTCGAATAGGCGTTGGGACTCGGGTGGGAAGGACTCGGCGTCGATCGCAGTCATGCCCATTGCAGTCTGATTCGAGACGGGATCAAGATGCAACCGGTTAGATCCGTTGTCGAGGTAGTCGCTCTGGGGAGCGTAGAACTGATTGGTCGCCTCGAAATATACGAGCTGATTGTTCCAAGCGCGGGTCTGTGGACTCGTATTGTTGCCCCCGATGACGACTGGTCCATCCTCGTGCACTCCTACGGCGAACTGACACTGCGCCTCCGTCCATCCATCAGCCGAATCGGTCGAGGCGTCCCAGCAGGCTAGCACCTCGTCAGAAGCGACGAGTTCGAGCGGCCAGTCTGAATCTGGGGAGACCTCCGCTACCTCGTAGGAGTACGTCCGGTCACTGGTCCCTATCGGCGCAAACGCGGCGGCAGCCACCAAGGCGCCCCCGAGGGCGATAACCAACAGGATGCGATCGTGGGCAGAGAGCCACCCGGAGAACCTCATCGTTGATCGATTCGGGGAACTTTGGTAAAAATCTAGTCTATATTTCTGCGGTCGGTCGTGAGTTCTATCGATCTGGTCCAGCGGAACGGTAGATGCGCACATCTACTGACTGCCTGTTTCACGCCGAACTCAGCACACAAGATAAGAGGTTCATACCCCAGATAGCCCTACTTATCTCTCGTCGGAACCGTCGCCGGATCCGGCTGCGAGGAGTTCAACAGCGCGACGTAGAGCCGTCCGCTCTCGCGGTGCCAGCCCGCTTCGAGCGCGACGTGTCCGAGCACGAACAGCCCCAACACGAGCCAGTGGATCGGCGTCATCTCCAGATGGGGGTGGATCATCGGCAGCCCGGCCATCATCGCCGAGATGCCGTTGTAAATACCGGCGTACACCGCGATGGTTGGCAGTAGGGCCAGCGGGATACCGACAGCTCGGGCGAGCGGCGACAGTGCGGTCTGGTCGAGCACCGAACGAGTCCCGCGCAACGCCGACAGCACGACGATCGCCGTCAGGAACACGCCCGTTCCCGGCCCGGTCAGGCTCTTGCCGGTGAGGCTGGCGAACAGCACGCCCGCTGCGATCGCCGCCACGACGCCGACGGCGAGTCGAATCGCCGTCGACCCGGCTCCCGATTTCGTCGTCTTCGGCGGGACTTTCTCGACGCGCGAGCCGACCGAGAGGAACATGTACGCCTTGTAGAACCCGTGGACGATCAGGTGCGTGACGGCCGCGGCGAAAAATCCCAGCCCGCACTGGAGGATCATGAATCCCATCTGGGCGACCGTCGAGCACCCGAGTCGACCCTTGGCGGAGGGCTTGACCAGCATCCACGCCTGCGCGATCAGCGCACTGCTCGCGCCGGCGACGACGATCACCAGCATGATCGCGGCGTCGCCGGCGAACACGGGCGCCAGCCGACTCAACAAGACGCCGCCGGCGTTGACGAACCCGGCGTGCATCATCGCCGAAGCGGGCGTCGGCGCCGTCATCGAGGACAACAACCAGCCGTGAAACGGCACCAGCGCTGACTGGATCATCGCGGCACCCAGCACCAGCCCCGCGGCGACCGTCGTCGTCTCGGTCGAGAGCGCGTCGACGCTCGCCAGAATCTCCGAGATTGCGGTCTCGCCGGTGGCCAACGCCAGCACCGCCAGTCCGGCCGCGAGCAGACCGCTTCCGGCGAGGAAGTACCGGCGTGCGAGACGGCCGGCGGCGTGGGCTTCCGGCCACCCGCGGAGATGGCCGATCAGGTCCGCCATGATCAGTCCCATCGACAGCCACGCCAGCACGAACAGGGCGACGTGGTCGGCGACGGTCACCACCATAACGACGAGCGTCAGCGCGAACACGAGGCCGAAAAAGCGATCGACGCGTTCGTCGGCCGCCATGTACCGGCGCGAGAAGCTGTGAACGATCCCGCTGAAGAAGGCGACGGCGACCCACATCACCGCCGTCAAGCCGTCGGCGCGGACAACGCCGTCGATCTCCCAGCCACCGGATCGCGTCGTCCAGATGGCCAACCCCAGGTTGACGACGAACAGCAACCAGACGAGACGACTCAGTACCATCGGCAACCGGACGCCGCTCCTTCCGTTTTCGGACATCAGTTTCTGTTCGGTGTGTGTCCAACTAGCGGGTTAAAACCTCTGTATAACTCAACTCTTGGTGGTATAATTCCTAAAACAAAGCAAAGATTGGGGATCTAGTGTACAAATGTGCCTCTGTGTTGGGAGACAGGGACGACGCGGCGGCGAACTCTTCGACCCGCTTCAGTCGGCCGAAACCGGCTGCGTAGGCGTCGACGATTCGGTCTGTTCGGATTCCCACTCCAGCTCGCCCCGGTAGTGGAACACGGCGTCCCCCCGCTCGGGATCCAGTACGCTCAGCTTCAGCCACTCGTTGTCGAACAGCTCCCGGAGCCCGTCGTTGCGCTCCAGAATGGCCTCGACGCGCTCGACCGGCGCCTGCAGCAGCGTCGTCGGACGCAGCGGGGAGTGGTAGGCCGCCCCGTCGTCGTCGTGGAGCGACTGGAAGGGCAGCCCCATCCGCAGGTCGCCGCCGTTGCCTTGGTAGACGCCGATCTTCCCGACGGGGTTGTGCGTGACTTTCGTGCCGCTGCCGTACACGTCGTTGTCGACCGTCGAGAAGTAGTACTGCGCGCTGATCATCTGGACGACGACCAGCGGGCCGACGAGGATGTTCTCTAGGGCCTCTCCATCGGGATCGGTCGCCCAGTCGTAGGTGTGGAGGAACGCGCGGCCGTCGAGGTCGACGCCGCTGGTCAGTTCGCGCCGTCCGACGACGAACCCGGCGTTGCCAGAGAGTCCGATCTCCGGGCGTGGCTCGGCCCAGTCGGCCGCCCGGCGCTCGGTCTCCCGGACGGGATCGCTCGGCTCGGCGCCGTCGATCGTTTCGATGCGCTCGGCGGCGGCGCCGCCCCGAGCAGTTTCGAGATCGCGCTCCAATCGTTCGAACGTCTCGGCACGCTCGGCCCGAAGGTCATCGTCCGCAAAGAGCGTAATCTCGTCGGTGGTGGTGTCGTGCTCGGCGGCGACGAAGACCGTCTCGTCGGGAATCTCGATCCCGCGTTCGGCGAGTTGCGACCGCACCGCCGGCTCGTTGCAGATCGACGCCAGCGTCCGGGCGTTCGGGACGCCGGAGCTACCCGCGCAGGCGCCACAGTCGATGCTCGATTTGTAGGGGTTGTTGACGGTCTGGCTGGCGTGGCCCGCGAAGACGACCAGCGGGGCGAACTCGTCCCACCCCATCAGGTCGAACGCCGCCTCGGCGTAGAACGCCTGCTGCTCGGTCGAGATGCCACGGGGGAGCCCGTCGGCTTCGACCTGTAAGTGCTCGCCGGCGTCCCCTCGGACGGTCTCATCGGGGGCGTCCCCTCCGGCCGGTCCGACCTCTGCGTCGGCGTCGTCGGCGTCCGGCGGGTCGACGGCGGGCTCGCAAAACTCCGGCTCGTCCGGCGATCCCGCGCCGTCGCGCAGGTCGTACATCGACGAGGGAAGCAGGGTCCGCGCGGCCAGCGCTGCGCCGAAGAAACCACCGGCGCCCTCGACGAAGCCGAACGCGCCGGCAACGTCGTTCTTGAGCGACTTCATCAGCTTGTGACCCGCGTGGGACAAGTCGTGCCATCGGTCGTGGCGCTCGGCCTCGCCGTCGGCCGTCGCGCGCTCGTCGATCCGGTGTTTCGGTTCCGCGATCACCGGACAGGAGTCGGTCGAGACGTGCTCGCCGTACCCCTCGTGACGGATCGGCACGCCGAAGAAGCCGGCGTATCCGTGGGTCTCGTAGGGGCCGGTGGCTTCGAGATGCCGGCGGATGATCTCCGAACGGGTGTCGATGCAGAACACGAACTGGGCGGCGGGGCCGTCGCTCGTTGCTCCGGTCCCCGCGTCGGCGTCGCCAGCGGTGTTTGCCTCCGCCTCGACGTTGTCCGGGTGCTGTGCTTCCGCGTCTTCGGATGCCCTGACGGCGTCGACGAGTTCCTGCCGGTAGCTCTCCTCCCACGCGTCCAGCCACACCGCGGCCGGGGGCCGGTCCTCGACGGCGTCCGAACGGCGCTCGCCCTGCGGCGCGATCGGCTCGCCGAGATGTTTGGCGAGGATCAGGCGGGCGGCGAGGTAGTCGATCAGCGTGATCGGGTAGGCGTCCTGCCACGGGTTGTTGTCGTCGCCCTCGCGCTGTTTGATCAGGCCGGTCCAGCCCGGCAGCGCCGCCAGATGGTGCTCGAATGTGGCTTCCCACCGCTCTTCGGGAACGTCCGCGAGGGCGACGTACAGCGCCTCCATCGCGGTGTCGGGTAGGTCGGTCAGTCGATCGCGATAGAACTCCCCGACCGGCGTGGTCGCGGCCGGAATCTCGTCGTCGTACGGCGCCAACTCGCGCCAGGCCTCGTAGAACCCCCGTTCCCGATTCGGCATGGCCCACGCCGTCTCGCCTTGATCGAGGAAGGCGGCGAGCCACTTCGAAAGCAGTCGATCGAGCAGGTCGTCGGACGAGTTGTGCCCCTCGTCGGGCGTCTCCTCGTCCATCCGATCGAGCACGGTTTCGGGGTCGGCGTCGATACCGGCGTCGTCCAGTCGCTCGGTCAGTACGGTGGGATCGATCTCGCCGCGCTCCCAAGCGCGACGAAAGTACTCGGCGCTCGGGTACCCTTGGCCGCCGTAGAGCTCCTCGCCTTGGGCGACGGCGTCCTCGAAGGGGAGGTCCTCGAAACCGGCCAGTGGATTGGCCGCCACGTCCGCGTACAGCGGCCAGACCCGGCCGATGCTCTCGGCGGCGTTGTCGACTCGCGCGCGTACCGAGTTCGGATCCATGAACTCTGAGCGGTCAGTGTCTTCCATCCACTCTGGACGAATCTTTCGTATCAGTTAAAATCTCTGTATATTCATAGTAATATATGGCACAGAACCTAAAATACTGGTGAATTGTTGGGGCGAGATCATACGCCAGCCACCGCTGGCCGACACGAACACGACAGGATGCCAAAACTAGTCTCCGCAACGGCGTCGCTCCGGGACGCCGCCCCGCGATCGGCGTCAGTCGGCGTTCAACGGCTCGCCCTCGGGGCCGGTCGGCGCCGGGCTCTCGCCGTCGGCGAAGGGGTACCACGACTGTTTGGCGTCGTTCAGGCATGGGTCTTCGTAGCCGTCGACCTCCTCGGGTTCGGCCAGTTCGATCAGCGCTTCCTCGCCGGTCGCTTCGACCCACTGACGGAACGTCTGGCCCTCCTGTCGGTGGGCAGCGAACGCTTCGGAGAGGTTCTTGATCAGTCCCGGCACCTCGTCGGCAGGGACGCGCTGGCGGACCCAGTCGATAAACGTCGGTTCCTCGCCGATGCCGCCGCCGACGCCGACGTCCATCGCCTCGACCATCTCGCCGTCTTTCCGAGCGCGCATTCCCTGCAGGCCGATGTCGGCGGTCATCGCCTGCCCGCAGTCGGCCGTACAGCCGGAGTAGTGGATCTTGATCGTCCGAACGTCGTCTTGCAGGTCGACGTTCTCGCGGAGCCAGCGCAGCATCCGGGCCATCCGCGCCTTGGTTTCGGTCAGCGCGAGCGAGCAGAACTCGGTGCCCGTGCAGGCGACGCCGCCGCGCTGGAACGGGCTCGGCTCGGGAGCGTGGGTTTCGAGCAGCGGCTCGGCGAGCAGGTCGTCGAGGGCCTCGTCGGGAACGTCGACGACGATCGGGTTCTGCCGGCGGGTGAGTCGGACCTCGCCGCTGCCGTACTCGTCGGCGAGGTCGGCCAGTTCGATCGCCTCGTCGGCGGTGATCCGGCCGACCGGCACGCTCAGGCCGACGTAGTTGCGCCCGTCGGGCTGATCGTGGACGCCGACGTGATCGGACTTACCCGCTTGAATCGGCCGCCCCGCGTTGTAGGTGTACTCCTCGCGGACGTCCTCGCCGGCCTCCCGGAGTTCGAAGTCGACGTAGTGCTCTTGGAGAACTTTCCGGATCTTGGTCGTGCCCCAGTCGTCGACGAAAAAGCGCGCCCGGTTTTTGTTGCGGTTCTGGCGGTTCCCGAGCGCGTGGTACAGCTCGACGAAGCCACGCACCAGCTCGTAGGCGTTGTCCGGGGTGACGAAGATGTCGAGTTCGCGGGCCTCGCGCGGCTCGCGCCCGCCCAGTCCGCCGCCGACGCGGACGTTGAACCCGCGCACTGCGTCGCCGCCGTCAGACTCGTCTGACGGGCCTCCGGCTCCGCCGGAGACGTCGATCTCCTTTTCGGCCGGTTCGAGTCCCACGTCGTTGATCGAGTCCTGCGCGCAGCCCTCACAGCAGCCCGTGACGCTGATGTTGAACTTCCTAGGCATGTTCGCCAGCGCGTCGTCGCCGCGCAGATCCTCTTGGAGCCGATCGAGCAGCGCCCGCGTCTCGACGAGTTCGTTCTCGTCTTTGCCGGCGACCGGACAGCCAGAGATGTTGCGCATCGTATCCCCGCCCGCAGACCGCGTGGTGACGCCGACCGACTCCAGCTTTTCCCAAATCTCGGGGATGTCTTCGAGCTTGAGCCAGTGGAGCTGGACCGACTGGCGCGTCGTCAGGTCGATCCACGCGTCGCCGAACTCGGGGTTTTCGGCCGGGCCGACAGCGTACTCGCGGGCGACCTCCCCGATCGCCCGGAGCTGGCCGGGTTCGAGTATGCCGTCGCAGTTCGTCAGCCGCATCATGAAGTAGCTCTCTTGGCCCGAGCGCTGGTGGAACACGCCCCAGAACTTGAACCGGGAGAACCACATGTCCCGCTCGTCCTCGGGGATCGACTCCCAGCCCTCCTCCGCGAACTCCAGCAGCTTCTCGCGTACTTCGTCGCCGTACATCCCGTCTTTCCACGTCTCTTTTTTGTTTGCCATGGTTGGGGTATGTCGTCTGTATTGAGTCCTGCGGATGGATCAACCAAACGTCCGCATTTTCACGAGAAATAGTATTGCTTGTCAACTTATATGCGTGGCTCTTTAACAAATTTGGTTATGTCGGCGTTCGTCGAGGGAACGTCGAATGTTCTAGGACCTAAGTGATCTTCGAGCACTTCTCCGCGGAATCTCTCGGCGGGTCGACGGCGTCGTAGTGACCGAACGTCGACCCGGTCGCGATTGACATGAACGAGGTGTGCGAATCGGGTCTATCTCCTCCGCGTGCCATCGATGAGTGAGTTGGCTCCCTTTTCGGCCGGCCTAAATCGCTGCTCCTATATATGTTTAGGAGGGCCTAAAAAACATGACTCGACGATCGTATGAAGCAACGACGCGACGACAGTTCGTAAAAATCGGGGCGGGAACCGCCCTCGCGACCGGGGCCGCTGGTTGCATCGGCGAGACCGATAGCTCGTCGAGCGATGGATCGTACTCCGTGATGATGGCGCCGATGGGCGAGGTCGAGTTCGAGTCGGTGCCCGAGTCCTGGATGGCGTACTTCAGCACCTACGGCGACATGGCGATCGCGCTGGGGCAACTGGACGGGCTGGAGGGGCTGATCTTCACCGATAACTGGCCGCTGGCGTTCTACGACTACCTCCCCGACTTCGACATGTCGTTCGACGACATCCCGCAACTGATGGGCGAGAACGGCATCGACAAGGAGCTGTTCTACGAGATGGACAGCGATGTCCACCTGTTCGATCCCAACTTCATCCAGCTTCTCGACGACACGTGGACCGACGAGGACTTCGAGGAGATCGCGACCCAAGTCGGCCCCATCGTCGGTAACTCGATTCGGCGCCGCGGCGAGGACTGGCACGACTACGAGTACTACTCGCTGTACGAGGCATTCGAGAAGATCGCTACCGTCTTCGACGAGCGCGAGCGCTACGACGAACTCGCCAGCGTCCATGACGAGTTCATCTCGGGTCTTCAGGATGAGCTACCGCCGGAATCGGAGCGCCCGGAGATCGGTCTCGTTTCGGTCAACTCCGACTTCGAGGGCGGGTCGTTCTACACCTATCCGATCACCGAGGGCAACGGCAAGAAGCAGTACCACGAGCTGGGTATCCGCGACGCCTTCGCCAAACACATCGACGGCGGCTACGCCAAGTGGGACTACGAGCAACTGCTCGATGTCGATCCGGACATCATCGTGTTTTCCTACGGCTTCTCGCACGTCTCGACCGAGGAGTTCGAGCAGCGTATCCAGCAGATGCACAACGACCCCGCCGGCAGCAAACTCTCGGCCGTCCAGAACGATCGCCTCTACCGCGGCGGTACTTCCTACCAAGGGCCGATCATCAACCTGTTCCAGACAGAGGCAGCCGCCAAACAGTTCTACCCAGACACGTTCGGCGAGTGGAACGGGCTGGATTCATTCTCCTCGAACCCGCTGTTCGACCGGCAAGCGGTCGCTGATGTTGTGAACGGCGAGTTCTAGCGCAGCGGCGCCGCTCTGGGTATCGAGTTCTAAAGAAACGCTCGGTGTGTTATCGAGCAGCGACGCTTACTCGTCGTGGACCGTCACGGACTCCAGCAGGACTTCCTCGTTGGGGTTGTCCTGCGCGTCGGTCGGCAGCGCGCCGATCTCCTCGACCACGTCCATCCCATCTACGACCTTGCCGAAGACGGCGTGGCGGCCGTCGAGGTGGGGCTGGGCGTCCAGCGTGATGAAAAACTGCGAGCCGTTCGTGTTCGGGCCGCTGTTGGCCATCGAGAGCACGCCGGGGCCGTCGTGAGAGAGGTCGTCGTGGAACTCGTCTTCGAACTCGTAGCCGGGGCCGCCCCGTCCGGTGCCGGTCGGATCGCCGCCCTGAATCATGAAGTCGGCGATGACGCGGTGGAACGGAACGTCGTTGTACAGCGCGTCGCCCCGGACCTCGCCGCTCTGGGGGTCTTCCCACGTCGTCGTCTCGGGCGCGGGCTCGTCGTTCGCGGCGGGGTCGTGCTCCGCGAGGTTGACGAAGTTCTCGACGGTCGTGGGCACCTTCTCGTCGTACAGTTCGACGTCGATGTCGCCGTGGGTCGTGTGCAGCGTGGCAGTCAGATCGCTCATAACTCGACCGACGGCCGTCGTACTGAAAAAGGCTTGCAGTATCGCCGCGACGCCGCGGGCGGGGCCGCTCTCGGTCCGAAAGGCCGACTTACGCTCTCCGCCAGCGGCCACTGCGCTCGTAGGCCGCCCCGTCGCCCGACGCCGGCAGCACGTAGCGTCGACCTGAAAGCCGACGCTAGCCTGTCCGTTCGGGACCGTTCGCGCAACACCCTCCGTATAACAATCCGACTCCCGGCCGTAGTCTCACCGACTGCGCCGGGGCACGCCGTTTCCTCGGACGCCGCCAGCACCATGTCGATACGATCTCACTGCGACTCGACCACTGTACCGACGCCGCAACCGACCGCCGTCTCCGGGGGTGACTGAGCGTGGCAACCGTCGACCGCAGAAGCGTCCTCCAGAAACTCGAAGGCAAGGAGTGCCCGTGGACCGAAGACTGCACGGGCACGCTCGAACGCGGCCGATACAAGGGCGACGAAGCGCTCGTCTGTCCCGACTGCGACACGCCGATCGTCCGGATCTGGTAGCGACGCCGCCTACCGGATCTCGGCTAGTTCCGGTAGCGGCGCCGCGGCGTCGTCCGGCGGCGCCGCGAACCGATCGGGGTGGAACAGCCCCGCCAGATACTCCAACGTCTCGACCAGCCGCGGCCCCGGTCGGTTGGCGTACTCGTGGCCGTCCAGCGCGAACGCTCGGCCGGTCTCGACGGCTCGGAGGTCCGACCAGCCAGCACGGTCGGTGAGGTCGTCGAGATTTTCGCGGGTCTGGTCCAGATCGAAGCCACAGGGTGCCGCGACCAGCACGTCCGGGTCGTGCTCGCGGATCTCGGCCCACTCGCGGGGCCGCGAGCGCGCGCCGTGCTCTGCGAGGCCGTACTCGCCGCCGGCCCACTCGACGAGTTCGGGTATCCAGTGGCCCGCGACCATCACCGGATCGAGCCAGTCGAGGATCGCCACTTCGGGCCGCTCGGCGTCGGGAATCTCGGCGGTTCGCTCGCGCACGGCGTCGATCCGGGCTTCGAGGTCGGCGACAACGTCGGCTGCTCGCTCCGCGCGGCCGGTCGCTCGCCCGATCCGTTCGATATCGTCGAGCACGTCGCCGACGCTGTGGGGATCGGTGGTCAGGATCTCTGGGTCGGCGTCGATCCGATCGACTGCGTCCTCGACGAGCACCGAGTCGACCGCACAGACGTCACAGATCCCCTGCGTGACGATCAGGTCGGGGTCGACCCGATCGAGCGCCGCGATGTCGATCTCGTAGACGCCGCCGGCGCGCTCGGCGTCGAGCACCTGCGCGTCGATCTCGGCGCTGCTCGCGCCGGCGTCGATCCGCGAGCGGTTGATCGACGGCTTCGCCGCGGCCGCGGGCGGCACGTCACACTCGTGTGAGACGCCGACGGGCCCGATCCCCAGCGCGTAGGCGATCTCGGTCGCCGAGGGCAGCAGGGTGACGACGTTCATGCCTCGACTCTGGGCCGGCGCGGTGTTAAATCCGCGCACGCGGCGGCGTCAGGACGCCGACCGGTGGACGCGGGCATTTATCCGACGTGCTCGCCACCTCTCGGTATGACCGATCTGGAGACCCGCGAGCAGTACGAGGCGCTGATCGACGACCTCGCGGCCGACGCCCGCGAGCGCTCGCCCGGCGAGCCGACCACCGACGACTGCTGGGACAGCGTCGCCGCGTTCGTGCCCGAGTTGAGTGGGCCGGTCTGTGCCCGCGTCCTCGAACTGTCCGATAGCGATCCGGACGCGGAACTCGTCGAGCACGTCACCGACGCTCGGGACTCCGACGCCGCCGAGCATCAGCGCGCCGAGGCCGTGACGGTGCTCCTGCAGGACGTGGAACTGCGCCTCAGCGACGCCGACACGGAAGAGAACTAATCGCGGCCGCTGTCGGCTGCTTCAGGACGGGACGACGGTGATCTGTCGCCGGCGGTCGATCGCACGCTCTAACTCCTCGGCGATGGCGCTGCCGCGCGAGACCTGCACCTCGCCGCCGCGGCTCACCGTCGCGGTGAAGAGATACTCCTCGTCGGCCTGCACTTCGACGGTCTCGCCGGCGTGGCCCTCGACGGGCACGATCACGTGCTGGGAGGTGATCTCGGGCTGGACGATCTGGCCGGGCTGGCCGCCCGAGGCGTCGCCGCCGCCGGACTGTCCGCCCGCACCGCCGCTACCCGAACCGGCGCCCGGCGGCTTCTCGTCGTGGGTGCGAACGTCGATGTCGATCCCAAGTCTGTTCTCCACGTCCTGAATGCGTCCGCCGCCTTTGCCGATGACCGTCGAGATGTCGTCGTCCTCGACGTACACCACGGCGCTGTTTTGACTCTTGAGTTCCACGTCGACGTGGCCCCGAGCGATCGACCGAATTTCGCGTTCGATCTCTTGACGGGCGATCCGGTCGACGCCGGCCTCGTCGCCGTCGTCCTCGTCGTTCAGCGGGACGGTGACGACCTGCCGGTTGAACGTGTAGATCTCGTAGGCGGGTTCGCCCGTCTCGAAGTCCTTGATGACGATTACCGGGCGGGCGAGGTCCTCTTCCATCAGGCCGTGGGGGACCTTCACCTCGGTCGCCACGTCGTAGACGGTGTGGACCTCGCCGGCCTCGATGTAGACGACGGTGTCGACGACCTGTGGGATCATGCCGAGCTCGACCCGGCCGACCAGCCGCTGGAGGGCGTCGATCGCGCGCGTCGCGTGGACGACGCCGATCATGCCGACGCCGGCCAGCCGCATGTCCGCGAACACCTCGAAGTCGTCGGTCTTTCGCACCTCGTCGTAGATGGTGTAGTCGGGCCGGACCATCAGCAGCGAGTCGGCCGTCATCGCCATCTCGCCGCCCAGCTCTGTGTACTGAGTAATTTCAGGCCCGACCTGCAGGTCACGCGGCTTCTCCATCGTCTTGACGGAGTAGTCGCTGTCGACGAGGAAGTGCGCGACAGCTTGGGCGAACGTCGACTTCCCGGCGCCGGGGGATCCCGAGATGAGGATGCCGCGCTGGCGCTCTTTCATCCGGTCGCGGAGCTCGTCGGCGAACTCGTAGTCGTCCAGATCGGTCTGGACGATCGGCCGGACGGCGGTGATCTCGACGCCGTCGGAAAACGGCGGCTGGGCGATGGCGATCCGGTAGTCGCGGAACTGCACGATCGTCATGCCCGGCTCGGAGAGTTCGATAAAGCCCTCGTGGGACTCCTTGGCGGCGTTTGTGATCTCTTGGGCGAGTTCTTTCATCTCGCTCTCGGCGAGGGCGTCCTCGGCGATCGTCTCGTAGTGCATGTCGCCGATGGCGCCCCGCTTTGCCTTCGGTGCGACCTCGGTCTTGAGGTGGACGCTCATCGTCTGGTCGTCGAAATACTCCTCGACCGACAGCGTCCCGACCTCCTCGGTCTCGGGGGAGATGTACTCGACTGCCAGTCCTTTCGCTTCCGCGACCTCGCTCTGGACGATGTCGCTAGTGACGAACGTGGCGTCGAGGTCGGCGGCCAGATCGCGGATCAGCGCGTCGATCTCGCCCTCGCTGGCGTGGCCGCGCTCGATCGCGTCCGGGCGCTCGCCGACGTACTCCAGATCGATCTCGCCGTCGTCGGCGTGGCCGGCCAGCCGCTGGAGCTCTTCGAGTCCGTCCCAGCCGCTGTCGTGGCCGTCGTTGGCTTGGGCCTCTAGCTCGGCGACGACGGCCTCGGGGACCGAGATCGTCGCGTCGGCGAAGTCGCCGCTCTCGACGCGGTCGGACACGCGACCGTCGATTACTACGCTCGTGTCCGGAACAACCTTCATACGCTCAGTAGGGGACCGTACGTTGAAAAGGGTGTCCAACGATTCGACCGTCGGGATCGGGATGCCACGGCAGCGTCCGTTCGGTTTCGACGGTGTCGGCGTCCGCTTGGGTTCGGCAGCGTCGGCGTCCGGTCGGTCTCAGCCTCGGCGCCCAGCCGCCGCGTCGGAGGCCGTCGGGGGCTCAGCGCTCGGGCACCAACAGCGTAAGGTAGGCCACGACGACGGTCACCGCGGCGACCAGCCCGACCTCTTGGACGGTGATCGCTGCCTGCACCGTCGCCGAGAGGTTCCACGCGGCCAGCAGTCCGACGACGACGTAGCCCGTGATCGCCATCGACCCGAGCAGACGCCGGAACCGGGCCGTGACGCCGCGCGAGAGCGCGACGTACGCGAACAGTCCCGTGCCGATGCCGACGAGCAGTCCCGCGGGGAGGCCGACGATTGCCGAGAACCCGGTGTCGGTGGCGAGGGCGACAGTCACCGCTGTTCCGATGGCCAGAAACGCGGCGGCGCCGTCGCCCAGCGCGACCAGCGGCGTTCGAACGTTCATATGCGGGTTGTCTTCAGATACCCTCAAAAAACTTCCTTCAATGGTCTTCTACGCTACAAATAGCCCGGGGCGAGTTTGTGAGGTCACTCTGTACAGCCCTCCGAACGACTGGGGCCGCCGTCAGGCGTCCTTGCTGATCGACGCGTCGACGGTGTTGTCCTCGCCGGTTTCGGCGACGGTCTCGAACGCGCCGGTGTCGGGGTTCTTGATCGTGTAGGCCAGCAGGCTCGAAAAGCCGTTCGGCGCCGGGTGGAGGCCGAGGCCGCTACCCGCGCCGACCAGTCCCGGCGGTTCGGTATCGAGGTGCTCGCTCCACCACTCGCTCTCGAAAAAGAGCGACGCGATCTCCATGTGCTTTGCCTCGTGCGTGAAGAGATAGCAGTCGTCGTCCAGCAGCGGCCACAGCTCCTCGACCGCCGTCTCGGCCGAGGAGCGCAGGCCAACGTCGAGGAACGCAAGCGCGACCGGCTGGTCGAACTCCGGCATCGTCTCGCCGAAGTAGCCCGCGTGGATCGTCACTGCGGACGGATCGCCGTACGTTTCGATGTTCTCGACTGCTTCCTCCAGCGGCGCCGACCACGAGTTCTCCTCGTAGGTGTGAACGCGCTCGGAGGCGACCAGCAGGTGCTCGCTGTCGGTGTCGCCGGGCTCTGGCATCCCCTCGAAGCAGTCGAACGCGACGAGCTGGCGGTCGGCGAGTCCGGCGACCAACGAGAGGTTGGCGGTGCTCCCGCCCTTGTAACAGCCGCATTCGACGATCGTACCCTCGGCGTCGGCGGGCGTCGAGAGCACTTTCGTCGCCATCACGAGATGCTCGACGAACGACGAACCGGTCGGGATCGCACGGTTGTTCCGCAGCATCTTACCGGCGAGGACGAACTTCGCGCCGAGGCCGACACCGTACTCGGAGCCGGTCTGCGGGCGGAAATACTCCCCGAGAACGATCGGAAGACTCGCCGCCAGCAGTGCGAGCCGATAGCACCGACGTGCGGTGTCGTAGAGGGAGCCGTCGCTCACTTCGGCCGTCGTCTCTGGTTGTGCCGGCGTCGACGCCGCCGCGGCGTCTGCCGTCCCGTCTCCGGTCGGTCCGATCGGTTGGTCGGGCTCGGCTGGTCGCTCGGTGGCGACGGCGTCGTGATCTGTTGACTGGTCTGTCTGTGACGGTCGGGATTCCATCGGTTCGATTCTCCGGGCTATCTGTGTTTGTTATTGTCAGCCATTTTCGGACTGTGGAGTGCTTACTTCGGCAAAGAATTCGCTCACAGAGGCGCTATCGCCAAGTAATTCGTGCCTTCGAGGATCAGGTCGTGTCGCGCTCGCCGTAGCTCAACAGCCAGTTGACAGTTCGCGTCAGTTCGCGTCCGTCGAGCGACCACGACTCGCCGTCGACCGGTCGGGTAACCAGCGCACAGCGGTGGTCGCTGAACTTCGAGAGCGGCAGCCGATCGTCCGGCGAGAAGCCGTAGGCCGCCAGCACGTCGTCGGGGACGATCGAACCGGTGACTGCGACCAGATCGGCGTCGGCGTGGTCGCCGAGCACGTCTCCGAGCAGCTCCGCTAGCGCCTCGCGCCAGCGCCGCCCGCCGTCCATCGGAACGATTTCGGCGATCTGAGCGATCTCGACGCCGCCGTTGGTCTGTCGCGTCCGCGCGACCGCTCCGACGACCGGTTCGCCGTTTTCCGCGGCGACGTACGTCGACCGTGACCAGACGGGGCTGCCAAAGCGCCACTCGTAGAACTCCTCGTCACGTCGGGCGTGGAACTTCGTCGGCGGATTCGCCCGGTAGAGATCGGTCAGCGCGGCGGCGTCGACGCCCGGGCGCAGGTCGACGGCCAACTCCGGCGGCGGCTGTGCCAGTTCCGTCCTGACCTCGTGATACCCCCGAACGATCGGGGCTGCCAGTTGGCCGAGCAGGGTCGCCGCTCGCCCCTCGGCGTACTGCGGGACGAACGTGTCGGGGCTTTGAACCCGATAGAACGTGCGCTTGTCGTCGACTCGCCGCCAGCCGAGGTTCAGATAGCCCGGAAGCGACGCCTCGTTGGGGAAATTAAAGAAGAGGTCGGCGTCGTTGTCCTGATAGAACTCGATCGCTCGCTCGTTCATGCGCGTGAAGATCCCCTTGCGGCGGTGATCCGGATGGACCATGGTGTCGGCCGGCTGGAGGGCCAGCGCGGTCGTCTCGCCCGCTCGCAGCCGAAACGCCATGAACGGCCGCGCTCCGACGACGGTCCCGTCCTCGACGGCGACGAACAGCGGGACGTGATCGACGTAGGGGTTCGCCCCGTATTTCCAGTCGAACCAGCGCCCCCCGCGGTTGCGGTCCCACACCGCGTCGTCGAGGGCGATCACGCCGGCGCGATCCTCGGGGCGATACCTGCGTATCTCGTAGGTGGCCTCGAGCGAGTCGCTACTCATCGTGTCACCTGACCCCAGTTCCCGCTAAAGTAATGGCCGGAGTAGCGAGAAGTCGGTGTAGTAACCACGGCGCCGAGCCGAACGTACGTATAATGGTCTCGCAAGCAACACGAGCTTACCCGAGCGATCCGTAGCCATCGGTGACCAAGCGGCTTCGAGCCGGCCGCCCGGCGCCTTTTTCATCTGGAAGACGAAGGCCGGCCGTGAACGAACTCGACGAGCTCGCGGCCGAACTGGTCTCGATCCCGAGCCACGACGACGAGACCGCGGCCGGCGAGCGGATCGCCGACTGGCTCGACGCGGAGACGGCGGCGTCGGTCCGGATCGACGAGGCCGGCAACGTGATCGCCCGACGGGGATCGGGCGACCGATCGCTGGCGCTCGTCGGCCATCACGACGTGGTGCCACCGGACGAGTCGCAGGTCGCCAGCGAGACCCTAGATGGCGCCGACGAGTACGTCGTCGAACGCCGGGACGGCCGACTGCACGGTCGCGGGAGCGCCGACATGAAGGGCGCGGTCGCCGCCGCCATGCTGGCGTTTCGGGATGCCGACCCGTCGGGCGAACTCGTCTTCGCCAGTTTCGCCGGCGAGGAACAGGGCGGCGTCGGCGCGCAGGCGGCAATCGAGTCCGGATTCTGTCCGGAGTACGCCGTCGTCGGCGAGGGATCGACGGGCTACTCCGCACCGGGCGTGACCGATGTCGCCGTCGCACACAAGGGCCGCCGGGCAAGCACGGTCCGCGCGAGCGGACAGAGCGCGCACGCGAGCAACCCGAGCGAGGGCGAGAACGCGATCTATCGCGCCTGCGACGCCGTCGACGAACTGCGCGCGCTCGACGTGCCGACCGTCGAGGTGGCCGGCGAGGAGCTATCTGGAAGCCTCGTCGCCACCGAGGTCGAGGGCGGAACCGCGTGGAACGTCGTCCCCGACGCCTGCGAGGTGACCGTCGACGAGCGCACCGTCCCCGGCGAGCGCGCCCCGATCGAACGCGTCGAGTCGATCTCCGGCGTCGGCGTCGAGATCGAGCAGGACCTCCCGCCGATGCGCTGTGGCGACGACGCCTTCGCCGAGACCGTGCTCGACGCCGCCGCGGAAGCGCAGGACGCCGCGCCCGAACTGGTGACAAAGCCCCACGCGACTGACGCCGGCTGGCTCTCACAGGCTGGGACGACCTGCGTGGTCTGTGGCCCCGCCGAACCCGGCGAGGCGCACACCGAAGACGAGTCGGTGTCGCTGGCCGTCTTGGAACGGTGTTACGAGCTCTACCGCGGCGTCGCCGAGCGGTGGCCTGCGGTATGACTGCGGACGAACTGCTCGCCGGGCAATTCTCGATGATTTTCTGCTACAGTTGGATTGATACGTCACCGTCGTCAACCTCCGGCGTATGGCGACAGACGCGACCGAAGCAGCAGCCGACGAGACCTACGAAGAGTTTCTCGCCACCGTACAGCGACTGACGAACGTCCAGAACGCCGCCGGCGTCCTCAACTGGGATCAGGAAGTGATGATGCCCGAAGGCGGCACGCCCGCCCGTTCCCAACAGCTCTCGGCGCTCTCGGCGGTGAGCCACGAACTGCTCACTGACGACGAGACCGGCGACTACCTCGACGCACTGGAGGACGCCGACCTCGACGACGATCGGGCGGCCGTCGTGCGCGAAGTGCGCCGCGAGCACGACCGGGCGACGAGCGTCCCGACCGACCTCGTCGAGGAGATCTCGAAGACGACCACCGAGGCCCACCCCAAGTGGAAGCAAGCGCGCGAGGAAGACGACTTCTCGATCTTCGCGCCGACGCTGGAGAAGCTGATCGAACTGAAACGCGAGTACGCCGAGCACGTCGACCCCGACGCCGATCCCTACGCGGTGCTGTTCGCCGAGTACGAGCCCTACCTCGATCTCGACACCGCCGAGCGAGTGCTCGACGAACTCAAGAACGAACTGGTCCCGCTGATCGACGCCGTCGCCGACTCCGACGCCGAACTGGCGACCGACGCGTTCTCCGGGGAGTTCCCCGAAAGCGATCAAGAGGCGTTCGTCCGCGACGTGCTCGACGAACTGGGCTACGACTGGGATCGGGGCCGCCTCGACACCGCACCTCATCCGTTCTCCTCGGGGACGCAGTTCGACGCCCGCGTCACGACGCGGTTCAACGAAGCCGATCCGATGGGCGCGCTGCTCAGCACGGTCCACGAGTTCGGCCACGCCACCTACACCCAGGGCCTGCCCGACGACCACTACGGGACGCCGCTGGGCGAGTCGCGTGACCTCTCGGTCCACGAGTCCCAGTCGCGGTTCTGGGAGAACCACGTCGGCCGCACTCGGGCCTTCTGGGAGCGCCTCCTGCCGGCGATGCAAGAGCGGTTCCCGCAGTTGGAGGGCGTCTCCGTCCAGCAAGCCTACGAGGCCGCCAATCAGGTGTACGACGACAACCTGATCCGGGTCGAAGCGGACGAGCTGACCTATCACATGCACATCATCGTCCGCTTCGAGATCGAGCAGGCGCTGATCCGCGGCGAACTCGACGTCGAGGACGTGCCCGAGGTCTGGAACGACAAGTACGAGGAGTATCTCGGTATCCGTCCCGACACCGACGCAGAAGGCTGTCTGCAGGACATCCATTGGAGCCACGGGAGCTTCGGCTACTTCCCGACGTACACGCTCGGCAGCGTGCTGGCCGCCCAGATCGACGACGCCATCCGAGAAGATCTCGATGTCGACGAACTCGTCCGAACGGGTGAGTTCGAGCCGATCCACGAGTGGCTCACCGACACGGTCCACAGCGAGGGCTGCCGGTTCACCACCGACGACCTGATCGAGCGCGCGACCGGCGAGGAGCTGACCGCCGACTACTTCGTCGACTACGTCACCGAGAAGTACGGCGACCTCTACGGCGTCTGAGCCGGCCGCTCGTCGCCGCGACAGTGCGACGCTAGCCGGCACAACGCCGCGGCGGCCCGACGCCGGGCCGCGAACTAACCGGACAACGGCACCCGGATCGCACCGATTCTTTCCGGCGCACCTACATTTATCTCCCGACCGCGTGCAGAGCCATCCATGGCCGACGACGACGGCGACCTGCTCGAAGAGCTCGCGAGCCTTCCCACGTTCCACCACCCGACGGCGTCCCCCGACGGCGACGAGGTGGCGGTCTACTACGACGGCACGGGGCGCAACGAACTCCACCTGATCGACGCCGAGACCGGCGAGTCAACGCGGATCAGCGACGGCGAAGTACCCCGGAACGCCCGCTGGCACGTCGAGTGGGGCGCCGACGGCGAGCGCGTGTTCTTCCATCTCGACGACGACGGCAACGAGCAAAACGACGTCCACGCGATCGACCGCGACGGATCGGCCGAGGCCGTCGTCGAGATGGACGGCCAAGTGAGCCTCGCTGACGTCGGCGCGGACGGCGAGACGCTGCTGGTCGGTTCCTCGGCGGGCGGCCAGATGAACCTCTACCGGCACGACCTGCCGACCGGCGAGACCACGAAGCTCACCGACTACGAGCGCGCCGCCTACGGCGGGACCCTCTCGCCGGACTGCGATCGGATCGCGTACGGCACCAACGAGACCGACGCCTACGAGAACATGGACGTCTACGTTGCGAACGCGGACGGTTCCGAGCCCCGGAACCTCGAGATCGGCGAGACGGGCGCCGAGTCGGCGCCGGCCGACTGGGGCCCCGAGGGCGACCGCCTGCTCGTCCAAGACAACACCGAGGACCTCACGCGGTGTGGCATCTACGACCTGCGGACCGACGAGGTGACTTGGTACGGCGACCTCGACGCCGAAGAACAGCCGGTCGCCTTCCTCCCCGACGGGGAGCGCTTTTTGGCTCACCGGACGCGCGACGCCGCGATCGCGCCGGTCGTCTACGACGTCGAGAGCGGTGCGAGCAGCGAACTCGACCTCCCAGAGGGAGTCTCGCAGTTTCCCGGCGGACAGGGCGGCGACGCCGCCCTCTCGGACGACCGCGTCGTCGTGACCCACACCACCGCGGACCGCCGGCCCGAACTGCTGGCCTACGACCTCGACACCGACGAGTACGAGACACTGCTGGACGCGGAGTACGGCGACCTCGATCCCGACGCATTCGCCGACGCCGAGTTCTTCACGTTCGAGTCGCACGGCGTCGACGGCTTCCAGCCGTCGGCTCGTCAGACTGAGTCTGATGGTGGGCTGGAGATCGAGGCGCTGCTGTACGACTCTGGCGAGCGGCCCTCACCGGCGATCGTCAAGCCTCACGGCGGCCCGCGCGGCCAAGACACCCGGAGTTTCGACCTTTACACCCAGTTCCTCGTCAGTCAGGGGTACAGCGTGCTGGAGGTGAACTATCGCGGATCGACCGGTCGCGGGCGGGAGTTCGTCGAACTGCTGTACGACGACTGGGGCGGCGACGAGCAGGCCGACATCGCCGAGGGTGCCCGGCTGCTGCGCGAGAAGGAATGGATCGACGAGGACCGCATCGCGGTGTTCGGCGGCTCCTACGGCGGGTACTCGGCGTACTGCCAGATGACGATGTACCCCGAGCTGTACGACGCGGGCGTCGCTTGGATCGGCCTGACCGACCTCCAGGACATGTACGAGAACACGATGCCCCACTTCCGGACGGAACTCTTGGAAAAGAACATCGGCTCGCCCGAGGACAACCCCGAACTGTACCGCGAGCGCAGCCCCGTGACCCACGTCGAGAACGTTTCGGCGCCGCTGCTGATGCTCCACGGCGTCAACGACCGACGCGTGCCGGTATCGCAGTCCCGGATCTTCCGGGACGCGCTGGTCGACGCGGGCTACACCGAGGGCGAGGACGCCGACTTCGAGTACGTCGAACTCGGCGAGGAGGGCCACGCCTCCTCGGACATCGACCAGAAGATCCGGCTGTTCGAGATCTTGGCCGACTTCCTCGATCGCCGACTGTAGGAGTCACACGGGCGGTTCGCGTCCGCGAACGCGTTTCTAGCTCCCGTCGCCGGAACGAAAAGCCGATCCTCAGGCGTTTTTGACCTGCCGGAGCACGTCGGGCGCCGCGTCGAGGGCGTCGTCCAGCGCGTCCACGTCGGGACCGCCGCCCTGCGCGAAGTCCGGCGGACCGCCGCCGCCGCCGCCGACGCGGCCGGCGAGTTCGCCGACGACCTGTCCGGCGTTGACGCCGACGTCCTCGGGGACACCGACGACAAACTGCGCGGAGTCGGCCCCGCTGCCGATCACCGCGACGTTGCCCTCCTCGACGATGGCGTTGGCCGTCGCCCGGAGCTCGTCCATCTCGCCGTCGAGCCGTTGAATCACCGCGGTCGCGCCGTCGAGGTCGACCTCCTCGGCGTCGCCGGCGCCACCCGCGCGCACTTCGGCCAGTTCCTCCTGCAACTCCTCGATCTGCTTGCCGCGCGCTTTCCACTCCTCGAAGAAGCGCTCGGCGGTTTCGGGGACCTCTTGGGGCGTCACGTCGAGCACGTCGGCGGCGTCGTACAGCGCGTCCTCGGTGCGCTGGGTCCCCTCGATGGCGGCGTTGCCCGCCGAGAACACGATGCGCTCGACGCCGTCTTGGACGCGCTCGGTCGTCTGGACTTTGATGGCGCCGATGTCGCCGGTGCGGTCGACGTGGGTGCCACCGCAGGCCTGTACGTCGTCGGCGACGTGGATCAGCCGGATCTGTTCACCCGGCGGGATGCCACCCTGATAGAGGCCGAAGCCGTGCTCGGCCTCGGCCTCGTTGCGGTGGGGCCACTCTTGGGTGACGGTGACGTTTTCCATCACCAGCTCGTTGGCGACGCGCTCGATCTCCTTGACGTCCTCGCGGGTGATGCGCCGGTAGTGGCGCAGGTCGATTCTCGAACTGTCGACGCCCTTTTGGGCGCCGGCCTGTCGGACGTGCTCGCCGAGCACCTGCTTGGCGCTGTGGATGATGATGTGCGTCGCGGTGTGGTTGCGCATTAGTTGACGGCGTCGCTGCACGTCGAGTTGCCCCCGGACCATCGAACCCTTGTCGAGCGGCTCGTCGGTGCGGTGGCGGACGACGCCGTTCTCGATCTGCGTGTCGGTGACGTCGACGGTGGCGTCCTCGGTCGACAGCGTCCCGTGGTCGGCGGGCTGGCCGCCGCCTTCGGGGTAGAACATCGTCTGGTCGAGCACCACGTCGTAGCCCTCCTCGCGCTCGAACACGTCCAGCACCACGGCCTCGAACTGCGCGCCCTGCTGGTCGTCGTAGTAGAGCTTCTCCGTTTCGGGGAGATCTTCGAACCGGTCGTCGATCTCGTCGGCCGCGACGCCGGCGGTCTCCTGATCGTGGCGCTGGGCGACGAGACTGTAGAAGTCGTCGGGTACGTCCACGTCGGCGCCCCGTTCGGCGGCGATCTCCTCGACCATGTCGGGCTGGATGCCGTGGGAGTCGTACAGTTCGATCAGTTCGTCGGTGGGCACCGGCTCGCCCTTCTCGCTGTACTCCTCGGCCAACTGCTCGACCCGGCGGGAGCCCCGATCGAGCGTCTCGCGGTACTTCTCGACCTCGGTGCGGACGACATCGCGGATCGTGTCGCGGTTCTCGTACTCCAAGCGCTCGGCCTGCATGTCGACGAGTTCGTCCAGCGGTGCGTCGACGCCGACGTTGTCGACCAGCCGCTTGGTGCGCCGAAGCACCATCCGGGCGAGATAGCCCGTCCCGACGTTCGAGGGGACGATGCCGTCGCCGAGCATGTACGCCAGCGTCCGGCAGTGGTCAGCGATCGCGTAGATGTCTTCGAGGGGCTCGACCAGTTCCTCTAGCTCCTCGGTCGTGACGCCGACCTCGGCGGCGATCTCGTCGCGGGCGGCCTCGACGTCTTCGGCCTCGTCGATGTCCATCTTGCCCGAGAGTTTCGAGGCCTGATGGACGACCGCCTGTTCACCGTCGGTGAGTTCGATTCCGGCGTTGTCCTTGAGGAACTCGATCGTTTCGGGGTAGACCGCCTCGTACACCGTCGGCGTCCCTTGGCTCATCCACGTCCAGCGTTCGAGCCCGTAGCCGGTGTCGACGATGTAGGTGTCCATCGGCGAGTAGCGGTTCCCGTCTTTCATCTCGTACTCGCCGTCGGGGTCCTGTTCCATCGACATGAAGACGAGCGTGGCGAGTTCGGCGCCCTTGTAGATAACCTCGATCGCAGGTCCGGCGTTGCCGCCGCCGACCCACGGGTCCTCGATGTAGGTGATCTCTTCTAGATCGGCGCCCAGCGACTCGAACAGCTCGTCGCAGTACTGGACCGTTTGGTCTTTCCAGTACACTTCGCCCTCGTAGGCGTACTGCTCGGGGTCTTCGATATCCTCGCGGGCGTTGAAGGCGTGGTGGGCCATCATCTCGAAGGCCATCGTGTGCCGGCCGGTCTTGCCCACGTTGTCGATGTCCTGCATCCGGATGCAGGGCTGGCTGATCGTCAGCGGGTTGGCGGGCGGCGGCGTCTCGCCCGACGTGACCAGCGGCTGGAAGTCGTAGATCGACGCCTGCGTGAGCAACACGTCGTCGCGCCAGCGATTGGCGGCGACTGGGTAAGGCTCGACGCGCTCGTGATCGTGCTCCTCGAAGAAAGAGAGGAACGCTTCGCGCATCTCCTCTAAGCTGTACTCCTCGTCGAAGCCGGGGTCGTCGATGAACGAGTACTCCGCGCAGGGCGGCTCGCCGCAGGTCTCCCGGTCGTGATCGCGTGTCCAGAAGTGATCGCCACACTCCGAACACTGCTTTCGGACGAAGTCGTTGTCCTCGAAATAGTCGAGGCGGTACTCCTCCTCGAGTTCGCTCATTACCATCTGGTGGTCGCGCAGCAAGTAAAACAGTTCCGCAACCGCGAAACGGCCGGCGCGGGCGCGCTATGCCGTCCGGAACTCGTCTCCGTCGCGCTCGACGCCCGGTAGTTCGGCCAGTCGCGGGGCGACGCAGTCGAGCCACGCGTCGGCGTCGGCGTAGCCTGCTGAATGGGCAGGATACACCGCCTCAGCTAGCGCGTCGGCGTCGGCTGGCCCGCGTTCTCGAAGATACTC
Source organism: Natronoarchaeum philippinense (assembly GCF_900215575.1). Classification (NCBI taxonomy): domain Archaea; kingdom Methanobacteriati; phylum Methanobacteriota; class Halobacteria; order Halobacteriales; family Natronoarchaeaceae; genus Natronoarchaeum; species Natronoarchaeum philippinense. The sequence continues at coordinate 447,743 of NZ_OBEJ01000003.1, forward strand.
GAAGGCCGCCCGAACGGCGTCCCGACGCCAGTCGCGCATCAACTCGCTGGCGCCGGGAAAGTCCAACTCGTCCAGCGCGTCCTCGACCGCTCGGTCGTCGTCCAGCGTGACGACGACATCACCGTCGGCCAGCCGGTCGGCGGGCAGGTACCACAGTTCCACGTCGTACTCCTCGCGCTCGTCGTCCATCGGACGGTCGCGCTCGCCGACATCGACGCCGCTGACGGTCTTTCGATGGAGCGCGCCGCGCTCGACGAGGGCGGCGAGCGCGTTCCGTGCGGCGTCGGCGTCGAGCCCCGTCGTCGTGGCAACCTCTCCGACGGTCATCGGTGCGGCGTCGACGAAGGCCGCAAGTACCGCCGTCTCGTCGGCCGAAGGCGGTCCGCTCTCCCCGTCGCCGGGCCCGCTTTCCCCGTCGCCGTCCGCTGCCATGCGCGCACGTTCGAGAGCATTCGTGATGGGCCTTCCCCTTCCCTTCGCCGTCCTGTCCAGTTGGCACGCCCCGTCAAGTGTCCTTGCCACACAGAGCCGAAAGACAGGTCCGGGCGGCGCCCCTCGGCTCTGCTATGCTCGTAGTTTGTTCCGATACGCACAGCCGCGAGGGCCACGCCCTCGACGGCCGGACGCTCGACGCCGTCCGCGAGGCCGACGCGGTGATCCACGCGGGCGATTTCACGTCGCCGAGCGCGCTCGATGCCTTTCACGAGGTCGCCGACCGGCTGTATCCGGTCCACGGCAACGCCGACAGCATGGCGGTCCGGGACCGGTTGCCGACCGCCCGCACCGTCGAGTACGAGAGCGTTCGCATCGCGGTCACCCACCGACAGGACGGCGGGCCGACCGCGCTCTCGCTGTTCGGCCGGCAGAACGGCGCCGATCTGGTCGTCTCGGGCCACACGCACGACCCCGGCGTCGTCGAAGCCGAGGAGCTAACGCTGCTCAACCCCGGCAGTCACGCCCAGCCCCGGGGCAATCGACCCGGCTACGCGGAACTGGTGCCGGTCGACGACGGGCTCGACGGAACGCTGCTGCAGCCGGACGGTACCGTCATCGAGGAGTTCACGATACGGCCGTAGGAGGGAGTCGTCAGCGGGACGCCGTAGCGCGGCCGGCAGGAACCGGCCGCGAGCGTTCGGGTCGCGCCGGGGTCAGGAGCCGGCGCGAGCCCGGCGTCGGAGGGCAACCGGACAGTAGGTGGGATTCGGTCGGGGGCCGGGCAGCATGGAGGGCCATCGGCCGCTGACCGCGTCCTGTGAGGGACGCAACAACGACTCGTGTCCCCGTATCAAAAGAGCCACCGTAGACTCAAACGGCGATTTTAGTTACCTGCCGGCGGGCACGGCGTCTGATCAGGTCCGATAGATTCGGGCGTACCAGACAGTGTACCACGCCAGCACGACAACTGCACCCCCGGCGAAAAACAGCGCCCCCGGTGGGAGCCCGGCGCCGACGATATCAGCGAGCGGACCGTCACCCAGCAGCGGCACGTCGATGCCGCCGCTGGCGCCGCCGTCGTCCGCGCCGGCCCCGCTGGCGCTGTCGCCTTGCACGTCGCTAGTTGTGATGTCGCCGCTGCCGTCGCCACCTGTCGAGCTGCCGCTGGTTGTAAAGTCGCCGCCCCCGTCCGTCGAGCCGCCGGTTCCACCGTCGGTGGTGCTGCCGGTCTCGGGGCTAGCGACGAGGTGCTGGACGAGCAGGCTCGCACCGGCAACCGCGCCGAGCGCCCCGATCAGCCGGGAGAGCGCGGCTCGGAGCCCCGTTTCTTTGTCCTCGTCGCCCGCGAACACGACCAGCGGCTGGTCGGTCGGGGCGTACACTCGCATCTCGCGGCCTTTCTCGGAGTAGACCGTGTCGATGACGCGGATCACGTCGGCGTCTTCGAGCTTTTCGAGGTGGTACTGGGTGTTCTGTAGCGAGGTGTCGACCCGATCCGCGAGTTCCGAGGGCGTCCCGGGGTCGTCGTGGAGCGCGCCGAGCAGTTCGCGGGCGGTGCCCGAGGAAAGGGCGGCCAGCACGTCGTCGGCCTCGTCGCTGTCGAGTCCGACCACTCTCGGATCGCCGTCGTCCGCGGCCGAGGTGTCGGGGGAGGAGGGCAGGAGGTCGGCCATGCCATACACGTCTCAATCGTCGGGCATGAACTTTCCGGGCTGGAACCGGCGTTCTCTCATCGATCGCCCCCCGTCGGACGCTCCGCCGAAACGCATTTCAGCGACCCGCCTGAATCTCGACTCATGAACCTCGACCCGTTCTTCGTCGTCCTCGTCGCGGCCTTCGTCGGCCTGTTTTTCTTCCTGTTCTTGCTCGTGCGTCGGACGATGCTGTCGTTCAAAGAAGGAATGGACAACGGTCGGTAGTCACCGGCTGTCCGCTTCGGCGGCCTCGAAGTAGCGCTGATAGTGGTCGGCACAGCCCGGATTGAACGCCGCGTCGCACTCGGGACACGCGTCGACGCCGACGTACGTCTCGACGGTGAGTTCGGCCCCGCAGGCCCCACAGAGCACGGCCGGCTCGTCCCGGCGCGCTGCCGGCCAGCGGTCGGCATCGTGCTCGGTGACGGCGTCGTGACACCGAAAGCAGGGGTAGTACGTCCCACAGCAGTCGAACTTGATTGCGACGACATCGAGCGCGCTGTCGTAGTGGGCACACCGCGTTTCGGCGTCGACGCCCTCGCCGCGGACCTCGTGACCGTGGACCTGCACACCGAGCATTGCGCGTGCGATCATCATAACCGCTGTGCCGTGGACGCCGGACGTGAGGACGACTGGCCCGCTACCTTCGGAAAACCAAACGGTTTTGCACGGCCCGGATTCACAAGGTGGTATGGACCCACGAATCCGCGAACACGCGTCGTTGCTCGTCCACGAAGCGCTCGAACTGGAGGAGGGCGACGACGTGATCGTCAGAGTACCGGACGTCGCCGAGGACCTGCTGGTCGCCATCTACGAGGCGCTGGGCGATGTCGGCGCCAACCCGGTCTCTGTCTCGGGAAGCGCCCGCGCACACCGCGCCTACATGCGCTCTCACGACGGCGAGTTCGAGCTACCGGACCACGAGATGGCGCTCGTCGAGGCAGCCGACGCCCACATCCACGTCCGTGCCGACGAGAACGTCACCGAGACCAGCGACGTGGCGCCGGAACGAAACGCAGCCTACCAGCAGGCGCGCCGACCCATCCTCGACGAGCGACTCACCGACAACTGGACGCTCACCCAGTATCCCGCGCCGGCGAACGCCCAACTCGCCGAGATGAGCACCGAGGGGTACGAGAATTTCGTTTGGGACGCCGTCAACAAAGACTGGGACGCACAGGAGGAGTTCCAGGCTCAGATGGTCGAAATCCTCGACGGCGCCGAGGAAGTCCGAATCGTCAGCGGCGACACCACCGACGTTCGGATGCGCGTCGCCGACAACCCGACGATCAACGACACCTGCAAGCACAACGTCCCCGGCGGCGAGGTGTTCACCGCGCCCCAACCCGACAGCGTCGAGGGCGAAGTGCTGTTCGACAAGCCCGTCTACCAGCAGGGCCGCGAAGTCCTCGACGCCCACCTGCACTTCGAGAACGGCGAGGTCGTCGAGCACTCCGCGAGCAAGAACGAGGACGTACTTACGGAGATTCTCGACACCGACGACGGCGCCCGACGCCTCGGCGAGCTCGGCATCGGGATGAACCGCGATATCGACCAGTTCACCTACAACATGCTGTTCGACGAGAAGATGGGCGACACCGTCCACATGGCGGTCGGCCGAGCCTACGAGGACACCGTCGGCGAGGGCAACGAACAGAACGAGAGCGCCGTCCACGTCGACATGATCGTGGATATGAGCGAGGATTCGCGGATCGAAGTCGATGGCGAGGTCGTCCAGCGTAACGGGACGTTCCGGTTCGAGGACGGGTTCGAGGAATAGCGCGATTCTCGATCACTCCGTTAGCTCCGAACCGCAACAGGTAATCAGAACCCCGGAGCAGACGAACGGCGTGTGCCATCGAAACCGCGCCCCGGTGCCCGGATCACCCTATCATAATTTTCTCTCAACTCTATCCGAAAACTTCAATTCAATTTATTAATTGTCTGTGTGAATCCGTATCTATGCCCAAAGTCGACTGTCCTGACTGCGAGCGACACATTGCGATGCACGAACTCGAAGCGCGCACGGTCACGCAGGGCGACGGATTTTCGACCAACTATCGCTGTCCGTTCTGCCGGGGAAATATCGAAGATGTAGGGAGTCTTATGGTCTGACGCCGACGCTCGCCGATATTCAATTCCAGCGATTGTAACGATTTTCGACGACGCCGAGACGGCTGCTGCTCAGGCGGCGTCTGTCGGCGTCGCCTGCTCGGCGTCTACGTCGACCGACTCCAACGTCTCGCTGAGTTCGTCGGCCTGATCGGAGAGTCGGTCGATACTCTCGTTGACTCGGGAGAGCGCGGTAGACTGTGATTCGGCGGTGGTCGCCGCGCGCTCGGCTTCGTCGGCCGTCGTCGAGGAGACCTCGGTCGCGTCCGCGACCGTCTCGAGTACCTCGCCGACCGAGTCGGCCTGCTGTTCGGTCGTCTCGTTGATGGCCTGCACGCCCGCGTTGGTCTGGGCTGCCACCCGGGCGATCTCTTCCAGCGAGTCGATCGCGTCCTCGACGGAGGCGGTCTGCTGGGCGATCAACTCGCTCGTCTGCTCGGCCTCGCCGACGGTCTGTTCGGTCTGGGACCGGATGTTGTCGAGGCGTTCCTCGACCTCGTCGGCCGCTTCCTTGGAGCGCTCGGCCAGCTCCTTGATCTCGGTAGCGACGACCGCGAAGCCCTCCTCCTCGCCGGTGCGTGACGCTTCGATGTTGGCGTTCAGTGCGAGCAGGTTCGTCTCCTCGGCGACCTCTCGGATCGACTCGATAAGCTCGTCGATCTGGGTAACCTCGGCTTCGAGTTGTTCGAGCGCCTCGACGGTTTGGGCGGATTCGGACTGGATCTGGCTCATGCCTTCGATCGCGTCGGTCGCGGCGTCGCGGCCCTCGCGACCGACTTCCGCGGTCCGCTCGGCGATGTCGGCGACCTCGGCCGTCGAAACGGACATCTCCTTGACGGTCGCCGAGAGGTCGCCGACCTCGTCGGTGGCACGTTCGAGTTCGGCGGCCTGAGTGGTCGACTCCTCGGCGATCTCGTCGAGCATCTCCTGAACTCGGTCGGCACCCTCACTGATTTCTTGGGTCGAAAGGGTCACCTCGTGGCTGTAGGCGGCGACCTCGTCGGCGAAGCCGCGAATGTCGGCCAGCGTGGTCGCGGTCTCGTCGAGTAGGGTGTTCACCGACGCGGCGGTCGTCTGGGCCGTATCGTCGGACCACTCTTCGTCGACGCGAACGGTGAAATCGTCCTCGGCAGCGACGCGCTCGGCACACCGCTCAATGTCCGCGGCAAGAGCGTCGCGCTCCTGTGCGTGGCGTCGCAGCGTCGCACGGTCGTCTTCGAGTTCGCTGACCTGCTCTCGCAGCGTCGACGACTCGCGGACGCTGTCGTTGAGCTCGCTCGCCGCCAATTCGAGGGCAGGATTGCTCCAACTCTCCTCTATCTGGTCACCTGTACTGCGGGCTTCCAGCGCCGTCCGGAACGCCTCGCGGTCGCCAGCGTCGCTGCTGGAGCGCCGCGCGGACAGTGCCGTCCCGACGGCGGTGCTGGCGAGGACGCCCGCCCCACCGGCGGCAGCGACAGTGGGATCGACGTTCCCGGTACCGACGAGCGCGCCGGCGAGAACGACGCCGCCGACGAGTAGCGTCACGATCCCGAGCGAGACGGCACCGATCCCATCCCCGCTGTCGTCGACGGTGGTGTCAGCAGCCATCTCAGTCACCCACCTGTCCCGCGGCTTCCGGATTCTGAACTCGCTGAACGCTAAACGTACACTGCTCGTCGCCCTCGAGCATACAGGTGTGTTCCTTGTAGCGATACGCCTCGTCGTAGTAGTCTCCGACGCCTTCGATGAGCCCGGGGATCCACTGGCACCACTGTCGTTGGGAGCCGTAGACGATCTTCAGCGTCCGGTCGTCGATCTCGTCGATGCGCAAGACCGGCGGCGTCATCTCGCCCATCCGGCGCTGTCGGAGTTGCGTGTGGATCGCTTCGATCTGGGAGAGCAAGTCGAGGCCATCCCAGTGGGGCTCGACGTACGCGCTGCCGTAGATGTCGATGATCGGTTCGATGATCCACTCTCCCCAGTCGTACATGAACGCCTTCATCGAGGTGTCGGTGACATCGAGCGCTGCATCCAGCAACTCGACGGTGACTTCCTCGTCGTAGGTCGTGACTGCGACGTACATCTCGCCCTCCCGCCCCGCTTGCGCCTGCACGTCCGCCCACGTCTCCGTGTCGTACTGCTCGACGATGTAATCTTTGAGCGTCTTCAGAATGATGCCATGCATCAGCAACTGACCCCGCGCTGGAACGGCCAGCAGACGCCGGCGGCTGCCGGACCCGGCGTCTTCCTCCGTGCGATCTTCAGGTCGAGAACCATGCTGACTACTATCCAAGTATCGGAGAAATATAAATCCACATATGATAGATATAAGCCATATATCGGGAGTAAAACAGCGATCAGCGGCTTTCCGATGCATGAGCACTCGGGAGCGCAACCGAACTGCCGCGTCCGACAGCGACGCCTTGCTCGACAGCGGCGTCAAGCCACACTGAGCGTCGGCGTCCCGTAGCGACCCGCTGCTATGCACAGTGGCAGAACCAGCGCCGGTGATCCGACGCTCAGGCCGCCGCGTCGCAGTCCTCGTGGACGATCTCGCCGGCCGCATTCGGCCCGCGAGCCTGCCCCGGGACGATGGGTTCGCCACAGGCTGCACAGCGGAACTCGTCGTCAGCCGACTCCGCCTCGGCAGTCTCCTCGTCTGTCGAGCTTGCGTCGGCGCCGAGCGAGTCGATATCGAGGTCGGTCATCTCGTCGCTTTCGGTCGTCGCCTGATACCCGAGCGCGACGGCGCCGCCGCCGGCAAGCAGGGCGCGCAACCGTTTCCCCTTCCGGAGCGAACAGAGCGCGACGACCCCGAGAACGCCGGCAGCGAGTGTTCGAGCGAGGCGACCGCGGTCGTCAGCGATCTCTTCCAGATCCATACCAGAACGTGAGCGGTCTGGCCCCTTGAAACTCACCGTCGCCGTTGCTCTGGCACCCGCGCGGACTCAGCGTTTTCGAGGTGGAGCCTCCGGCCTCAAGGAGCGACCGAAGCGTAGCAAAGGGAGTGAGTAGGCCGGAGAGGAAACCGACATGGTACGACACAACCAGCATACTGCGACCGATCGACTCCCGAACGTATAACTACCGTCAGGTGCTCTCTGAAGTTCTGGACGTGCGTCGAACTGCCGTCGTGAAACTCGACCTTTCCGACGAGCAACGTGATGCACTCCACCGAACTGCCGAGCAATACCTGTATTGCGCGAACCGAACCGCCGACTACTGTTGGTCCGACACCACCTACACCGAGTGCAGAACCAACAAGAGACAGGTTCGTGACGCACTCTACTCCGAGCTTCGAGAGGAGACAGACCTACAGGCACAACTCGTCCAAGCCGCCATCAAACGCGCCGTCGAAGCCGTCAAAGCGTGTGTCGAACGGTGGAAGAAAGGGCAGCGTGTCTCTTGCCCGACGTTTACCGCTGAAACGATGGACTACGACGCACGGAGCGCGACCTTCTACCCCAACAAGGTATCGCTGGCAACCGTCGAGGGGCGGATAGAACCATCGTTCGTTCTCCCGGCAGACAGCCCGACGCCCTACGAGCGGTACGTTCTCTCCGAGGACTACGAGTTCCGCGAAAGTACGGTTCGATACGACGCGGTGGACGGCGAGTTCTACATCCAACTCTCGACGCGGCGAATAGACGGTGACGCAGAGGTTTCGGAAGATACCGGGCACCCCGACCAAACGGTCCTCGGTATCGACCTCGGCGTCAACTCGTTGGCAGTCTCCTCGACCGGTACGTTCTGGCAGGGAGACGACTACGACCACTGGTGCCGTGAGTTTGAGAAGCGGCGTGGTGAGATGCAACAGCGCGGCACACAAGCCGCGCACAACGCCTTGCTTCGCCTCGGGAAGCGCGAAGAAGCGTGGCGGAAACAGTACATCCACACGGCCGCTAACGAACTTGTCGCGGAAGCTGTCGAACACGACTGCGACGTTATTGTGTTCGAGGAGTTGACCGACATTCGAGAGCGGCTTCCGCAGGCGAAGTGGCACCACGTGTGGGCGTTCCGACGCCTCTACGAGTACGTCTCCTACAAAGCGCCCGAACAGGGCATCTCCGTGGAGCAAGTCGAACCGAATCACACGTCTCAACGCTGTTCTCGGACGGATTGTGGGTTCACGCACGAGGACAACCGCCGCGGAGAACACTTCTGTTGCCAGAAGTGTGGCTACGAGGTGAACGCGGATTACAACGGTGCGAAGAATATCGGGCTACGGTACGCCCGAAAGCGGACACACAGACTCCGTTCCTCGCCCAAGTCGGGGAGCGGAGACGCAGAAGTAGACCTGCGTGTGAATGGTGGGACGTTGAACGGCGAGAGTCACCGGCCTATTGCTGGTGACTGATTGCCGGGAGTCCACATCAAAGCCACCGAAAGGCGAAGCCTTTCGAGGCCTCGATAGAGCTCCGCTCTATCGGTGGCCCCACCCTCAAGGACCGAGGCGCGTATGCGCCGAGGGAGTAGGGTGGGGTAGTTTACTCGGGATCGTAGTGGAAGATGTCCTCGATGTCACACTCGAAGTACAGCGCCAACTCGAAGGCCAACTCCAAGCTCGGATCGTACCGGCCTCGCTCGATGGCGTTGATCGTCTGACGCGAGACCCCGACGGCGTCGGACAGTTCCGCTTGTGTCACGTCCGCCTTCGCGCGCCAGACTTTGAGATCGTTCTCCATTGTTCACATAACCCGGCTGTAGTACAACGCTGTCACGAAGAATACTACGAAGGGAATCATCATGAGCCACGTCAGCGGATCGAGCACTGGTGTCGCGATGCCGCCGCTACGGTCCAGTGCTGCCACGACCGACGCCGCCCAGTAGAACGCCCAGAGGGCGATCGCTGCCGCGCGGAGTCCGATCTTGAGGTACCGCTCGTCGAAGTCGTCTCGCTGCTCGACGAGCCGGAACCCCCACACGCCGGCAACGGTCACGACGAGGCCGCCACCGACGGCGAGGGCGGTCCCGGTCGACGGCTGGGGTGCGACATCGGCACCGACAGTCAGCGCGAGGACGCCGAGGGCCATCAGCACGATGCTACTGTGGGTCTGGGTGCGGTAGGTCAGTCCCATTCTGTGTAAAGCTAACTTTCCAATATGAAATAAGTGTTTTCCATAGTGTCGGAGAAAAACGACCCACTAGGGACGACTGCACACAGAAGGATCGAGAAAATAGCGATTCAGAACGTGCCCACGATGGCGCGTGAGTAGCGCCGAAATCGGGAGTATTCGACTCAGCACATCAGATGGCGTCTTCGGCCACTCACTCCAGACAGACGTAGGTTCGCGTCGTCCCGACATCCTCGATCGTCCTGATGCCCGCGGTCAGTGTGCGCTGGAGATCGTGGGTGTGATCGCCTTCGAGTTCCGCGACGATATCGAACTCGCCGCCGACGACGTGTGCCTCGGCGACGCCGTCGAGCGCTCGTATGGACTCACAAACCGCAGTTGACGTTCCCGCACCGGTGTCGATCACAGTGTACGCCCGGACCATACCTGCACGTTCGAGCGGCGAGGTCAAAGCTACCCCTGCCACCGAGACCTCCGTCGCCGCCAACGAGGGGTCTATATATCGGGCCGCGCCAAGCGCGGCTATGACCGCGGAGACGCTGTACGAGCGGTTGGGTGGACGCGAGGGAATCGGAGCAGTCGTCGACGACTTCTACGATCGGCTGGTCGCCGACGAGTCACTGGGCCCGTTCTTCGAGGACGCGAACGTGGCGTCGCTGCGCCGAACGCAAACTGACTTCCTCTGCGAGGCGGCGGGCGGCCCGGAGACGTACGACGCCGCGCCGGTCCGCGAGGCCCACAGCCACGTCCCGTTCGAGCCCGAGCACATCCAGCGCGCCGTCGAACTGCTGTACGAGAGCCTCGACGAGTTCGACGTGGCGCCCGAGGACGCTGACGCCGTCGTCGGCGCCGTCGCCGCGTACGAGGAGGATCTGTTGGCCGGCTCGGACGACTAGGACCGCCGCCGCAGGAACGTCCGAAGCTCCCGATACGCGGCGTCGTACCGGGTCCGAAAGACGCAGTGTTCGGCGCCGGGAACGTGGACGAGTCGGCCGTCGGCAAGCGCAGCTGCGGCGTCGAGGTGATCGGCGCGAGCAGCCGGTTCGGCGTCGGCCTTCAACACCAGCGTCGGGCAGCGCACGTCCTCGAAGGCGGTTCCGGCGTCGGGATACCCCTCCCGGGCGACCTGTGCGATTTCGGGGCTACACTCGGTTCGGGCCAGCGCAAGGGCATACTCCAGTTCGGCACCGTGCGCGCTCGAGTCGTCGATGAACTCCTCGACCGACCGGTCCTGCCATCCTTCGATCTCGGCGCGCTTGTCCCGCGCGCGAGCGTCGGGATCGCCGAAGTCGCCGAGCATCCCCGCCGGATCTTCGAGGACGAGCGCGCGCGGGAGCTCGGGGTACGCCGCCGCGGCGCAGTTGGCCGCCGAGCCGCCCATCGAGTGCCCGAAGAAGATGGGATCGTCGAGGTCCAGCGCCCGAACGACGCCGACGAAATCCTCGACGCGGTCGTCGATGCCGTACCCCGACGCCGGAGCGTCGGATTTGCCGTGGCCGCGGGCGTCGTACATGATGAGGTCGTAGTCCGAGCGCAGATCGGCTGCCAGCGGCGCCCAGCACCGGCCGTTGTCGGTGTAGCCGTGTGCCATGACGATCGGCGGTCCTGATCCCGTTCGGTAGTAGTGGATGTCGATGCCGTTCGCGCGGACGGTGCCAGTCGTCCAGTCGTCCGGTAGATCCATGGGAGCACACTGTCGAGGGGGCCCAAAGATGCTTGGGTGCGGGTCATAGTCTCCGTGTCGGTCGTTTTTCCCGCGGGACGTGGTGAGAGTCGTATGGGAACTCGCGGCGGCAACTCGGCCGAGAGGCTGCTTTGGACGATGATCGGCGTCGTGCTGGCAGCTTTCGTCGGCGTCGCGCTGCGGAGCTACGTCGGTGCGCTCGTCTCGGCGATCTTTCTGTACTACGCGACTCGCCCGATCTACCGCCGGATCGAGGCGCGCACGGCCCACCCGACTCTCGCCGTGGTGCTGACGCTGCTGGCGCTGGTCGTTCCGATGCTGATCGTGATCGGCTACGGCCTCGCCCTGCTGGTACAGGAACTCGACAGCGTGCTCTCGGGGGGCGCTCTTTCGACGCTGCAACCGTACGTCCAGCCGTATCTGGACTTGATTCAGCGCGGTGAGCTTCGGCAGCTTCGCCAGACAGTTTCCCAAGCCGGCGGTGTGCCCGGTTCGGCCGGAAGCGCAGCCGGCAGCGTTCTGAGCCGGCTCGTGGCAGCCATCGGCGCCGTCTTCGCCGTCCTCACGAGAGTGGCGCTGATGCTCATTCTCCTCTTTTATCTCCTGCGCGACGGCCACAAACTCCGGAGTTGGTTCGTCAGCGCCGTCGAGTACGACGACCGGATCGTCTCCTTCGTCGACGGCGTCGACGCCGACCTCGAAACGGTCTTTTTCAACAATCTCGCGTTCATCGTGTTCACGGCCGTGCAGGCGAGCCTGATCTATCTCGGATTTAACCTGCTCGCGCCGGGCAGCGCCGTCGTCGGGACGCCGGTGTTGCTCGGCGCGCTCATCGGGATCGGGACGCTCGTCCCGGTCGTCGGGATGAAGCTGGTCTACCTGCCCTACGCGGCGTACCTCGGGGCAGCGGCGGTGGTGGGTTCGACCCCGGCGTGGCATCCGATCGCGTTTCTCGCCGTGTCGGGAGTCGTCGTCGACACGATCCCGGACATCGTCATCCGGCCGTACCTCTCGGGGCGCAACACGCTCCACATCGGCCTCGTGATGCTTGGCTACTTCCTCGGGGCGCTGACCTTCGGCTGGTGGGGGCTGTTTTTCGGCCCGATCGTCGTCGTCGCCGCCGTCCACTTCGCCGAGGACATCTTCCCGTGGCTCGTCGGCGAATACCTCTAACTACTCCCGGACGATCTGTCCGTCGAGGTAGCCTCGAATCGTGTCGTTAGTCGACTGGACGCGCTTGCAGAACGTGACGACGCGCTCGGCGCCGTCGCGCTCCCTCTCGACCCGGTCGTCGGCTTGCACGTCGATCGTCAGTCCCTGCGCGTCGAGGTGATCGAGCAGGTCGTCGATCGCCGCGGGATCGCCCCGCACCGTGTGGCGCTCGCCGACGGCCTCGCCGTCAGCAACGCGTTCGATAGTCTCGGTCATCGACAGTACGATCGCCTCACCGACCGCGTGAGCGCGCTTGTGTGCTTGCTCGGGTGATTCGTTCCACTCGATCGACTGGAACGCCTCGCGGATGAGCCGCCGGAACATGAACGCCTGTCCGTAGTCGAAGGGCAACGAGAAGGCGTAGGCAAGATCGCCACGGTTGGCCGCCGAGGTCGTGTACTTCAACTGGGTCACGCCGTCGAGGGATTTCATCACGATGCCCTCCCGGTCGTCGGCGTCTAACTGGTCGATGATCTCTCGAAGCTCGTCCGCGGCGTCGTCCGGATCGTAGACGCCGAACAGCCGGACCTGCGGGACGCCGTACTCGCCGTAGCGCTCCCGGCGCCCGCGCACGTCGAGGGGCTCACCCGACTGGCGGTCGCGCCAGTCGAACGCGCGGAACGCCAGCGAGTCGACGCCGGAGTAGTCGTGGGGAGTGTAGGGGTTCTCGGACCCGATCATCTCGCCACAGACCGCGGTGTCGGGATGGTCGTCGAACAGCGGATCGAGATCGAGTCGGCGCTCGACGAACCACGTCGTGTAGGGGCAGACCAGTCCGCTCCGCGAGAACGCCAGCACGTCGCCGTCGATGCGTGCGATGCGAGTGTTGTATCCGTTCAGTTTCTCCTCGACGGCGACGGGGCCGTCGAACTGCTGCGGGACGCCCGCCCCGAGAACGAGCGTCCGGGGCACCTTCGGGAAGCCGCGGACGACCGCGCCGTCGAACAGGACCGTCCCGCGCTCGACGCCGCGGCGATAGTCCGGAACGTGGCGGTACTCGGTGCCCTCGTAGCTCGCCCGCTCGACGTGGTCGAGCACGGTCTCGAACGTCTCGGGTGACAGCCCGAGCTGTCGGTGGTACTCCACTGGTCTCCCCCGGCGTAGCTACGACAGCACGCACCATAGTCGCCCGTGGCGGACGACCGGCCAAACAGCGCACCGGAGCGGCGGCGACCGACGTGGCGCCGGTCCGAGGGTGGCACAACGGATCGGCCGCATTCAGGCCGGCAATAGCGGGCACTCGACGGGTGAGCCACGGGAAATTTATATATGCTATCGCTGATAGATATGGGAGTATCGTGTCGCTCTTTGGTGCAGACCCGCTGCTCGTCGCCTACGTCGTCGCGTTCGGCGGCACGGGACTGCTCTGTTTTATCAGCATCCCCCGGACTCGACAGATAACCGACCCCGACACGCGGCGAGGACTCGTCTCGTTGCTGGTGCTGTGTGGCGGCTGGTCCGTCTCGCACGTCGGCTACCTGCTCGTCCCGATGCGGTCGGCGCGGCTCGTGTTCTTCGTGATCGGGCTCTCGACGGGGCTGGCCGCCGTCGGGGCGTGGCTGTACTTCTGTTCGGCCTACACTGGACGGATGCTCCACCGGATGCCGTCGATCCGCCGGGCCGCTGTCGCCGTCTTCGCCGGTATCGTGCTGGTGAAGCTCACGAACCCGATTCACGGGATTTACTACACGGCGACGTGGCAGACGACGCCGTTTCGCTACCTCGCCATCGAGCCGGGGCTGGCCCACTGGCTGGCGATGGCACTGGCGTACGCGCTGTCGTTCGTCGGCTACTTCATGCTGATCGAGCGATTTCTGCAGGTCGACTACGATGCGAAGCCGTTTATCGCGCTGGTGACGCTGACGGGACTGCCCGCCATCGCCGACGTACTGGGCGTCACCAGCCCGCTGCTGTTGAACACCACCTACGAGCCGATCGGCGTCGCGGCCTTCGCCGTCGGCATCCTGTTTTTCTACCTCGACGGCTTTCAGAACATTCAACTCGCCGGCAACGACGACGAACCCGTCGTCTATCTCAACGAGGAACGAACCGTTCGGGAGTCGAACCAGCAGGCACGCACCCTGTTTCCGGAACTGGTCGACGCGACCGGCCGACCGATCGAGGACGTGCTTCCCGACGTTGCCGACCGTCTGGACGACGACGGCGAGACCATCCTCGAACGCACACAGGGCGACTCGACGCGCTACTACCAGGTGTCGGCGTCGCCGTTTACCGCCGGCGAGGTCCAGATCGGCGAACTGCTGCGGATCGAGGACGTGACCGAAGCCGAGCGGTACCGCCGAGAGCTAGAGCGAGAGACCGAGCGCCTGAACGCGTTCGCCAGCATGGTCGCCCACGACCTCCGAAATCCGTTGAACGTCGCACAGGGGTACGTCGACATCGAGCGCGAGCGCGAGGACCGCGAGGAGTTGGAAGCCATCGACGAGAGCCTCGACCGGATGGACGACATCATCGAGGACGTGCTGACGCTCGCACGAGAGGGCGAGGACATCGGCGACACTGAACCGGTGTCGCTGGCGGCGACCGTCGAGCAGTGCTGGCAGGGCGTCGATACCGCCGCCGCGACGCTGGCCGTCGAGGACGACCTGCAGGTGATCGCAGACGAGAGCCGACTCCGACAGCTCATCGAAAACTTGCTTCGCAACGCCGTCGAACACGGCGGGTCGGACGTGACGATCACCGTCGGCGAGCTAGACGGCAGTAGCGGCTTCTACGTCGAAGACGACGGTGACGGCATTCCCGCGGAGAGCCGAGAGCGCGTCCTCGAAGCCGGCTTCACCTCCTCGGAGGACGGCACCGGGTTCGGTCTCGAAATCGTCAAGAAGATCGCGAACGCCCACGGCTGGGCCGTCACCGTGACCGAGAGCGACGACGGCGGGGCGAGATTCGAGTTCGACGGAATCGAGTGGGCACCTCGGGTCCCGGAGTCCTGACGCCGAGACACAGCTATTTGCACACTCGCGGCCTACGCATACGTATGCCAGACGACCCGTTCAAACAGCGGTTCGTCCTCGATACGTCGGTGTTCCTGACCGACGAGATCCGGGGCGACGGCGAGTCCCTGCAGGCGGCCGTGCTGGATCTGTTGGACCTGATCGCGGCGGCGCGACTACGCTTGGGCATCTCTTGTTACGTCCCGCCGACGATCCACGACGAGTTGACGACGATGCTCGCCGATCGGGACGTCGACGACGACGTGTTCTCGAAGCTCAACACGTGGGTGATCCGCAAACACCCCGACCGGTACGAGGTGTCGATCCCCGCGAACGTCGTCTACAGCTTCGTCGACGAGATGAGCGACCGCGTCGATCGCGGGCTCCGGGTCGCCGAGGACGCGGTCCGCCGGGCCGAAGCGGCGTCCGACGAGCCGATCGAGGACCACGAGCACATGACCGTCGCCGATCAGGTCATCTCGGACCTACGGGACAAGTACCGCAGCGCCCTTCGCCGGGGCGTGCTCGACTCGCGGGAGGACTTCGATCTGCTCGTGCTCGGGCGCGAGCTCGACGCCGGCGTCGTCACCGAAGATCAGGGCATCGTCGCGTGGACCGAGGACTTCGGGCTGCGTTACCTGCGAGGGCGGGAGTTCCCTGATCTCCTTCGGGAGTATCTTCGGGCTGTCGAGGAGATCGACGAATCGGGCGCCGACGCTGGCTGACGTGTGAGGCGGCGTCGAGCCGCCTACTCGTCGACGTTCTGTCCCCAGAACCCCTCGTGTTTGGTCACCTCGACATCGCCCTGAACCGTCGTCTGGCAGGCGAGTCGGAGTCCGTCGTGGGGATCGTGTGGCGGGAACGACAGGCGTCGCTCCTCGGCGGCGTTACGCTCGCCGGCCGCGCCTTCGATCTCGACCGCGCAGGTGCCACAAGTTGCCATACCGTGGCAGTTGAGCCGACTTGACAAGCCGTTGTGCGGCGTCTCACCGGCGTCCAGCAGCACGTCCCGGAGAATTTCGCCCGCCTCGCACTCGATTTCCGTGCCGTCGAACGTTACTGTGGGCATAGTGGTTCCAACGGGTGCGTTCATAAAGTAGCCGACGGGCAGCCGCCGACCGCCACCGAACGGCTGCCGGAACCCGAAACGGTTGATACCGGCAAGGAAAACAGAGAACCGAATGAGCGACACACTCGACTGGCGCGAGTACGACCTCTCGGAGGATCCGACCGTCGCCGGCGACGTGCGCGTATCGAGCAGTCTCTACTCGGAGCGTCTGGACCGCGAGACCGAACTGCTGGCGTACCTACCGCCGTCCTACGACACTGCCGACCGCGAGTATCCCGTCGTCTACATGCACGACGGCAAAAACCTGTTCGACGACCGGATCAGCTACTCCGGGGAGTGGCAGGTCGACGAGACGATGGAGACTCTCGCCGAGGAGGGAATCGAGGCAATCGTCGTCGGGATTCCGAACGCCGACGACGACCGGGGAGGCGAGTACAGCCCCGTCGAGCCGACGGGGGCCGGCGTCGAAGACGCACCCTACGACCCCGACGAGTTGCCCGGCGGCGACGCCGACGAGTATCTGGCGTTCCTCGCTGAGCGCGTCGTTCCGGCCGTCGAGGACAGCTTCCGGACGAAGACAGGCCGCGAGTATCGCGGGCTCGCCGGCTCCTCGCTGGGCGGGCTCGTCAGTCTCTATGGCTACTTCGAGTATCCCGATCTGTTCGGCTTTGCCGGCGTGCTGAGTCCCGCGTTCTGGTGGACCGAGGGACAGATCTTCGAGTACGTCGCTGAGCAGTCCCACGTTCCCGGCCGGCTCTATCTCGACGTTGGCGGCGACGAGATGCCCGACAGTCCCGACCTCTCGGCGCGCTACCGCGAGGAAGCCCGCGAGATGGTCGAACAACTCGAGGCGATGGGGTACGACGACTCGGAGCTTCGGTTCGTGCTCGAAGAGGGGGCCGTCCACCAAGAAGCGGCGTGGGCGCGGCGCTTCCCCGATGCGGCTCGGTTTCTGCTCGGTGAGTGACGCCGACGCTGGGGTGTCGATGATTCGAACTTCTGTTCCGTCGATAATACCCCATGAGTTGTCCGTAACGGACAGGATATCGATGATCTGCCGACGGTCGTGGTCATTCGAACGGCGAGGATAATTTTTCCAAGAAGTTTGTTCAGAAACTACATGCTGATGTTGAAATACCGGAATCATTATCCGTGTACGGACACTGGGTGTGAATGCAATGGCGAAAGGAAACGTTGATTTCTTCAACGACACTGGCGGTTACGGTTTCATCGAGACTGAGGACGAGGACGACGACGTATTCTTCCACATGGAAGATGTCGGCGGCGAGGACCTCACTGAGGGACAGGAAGTCGAATTCAGCATCGAGCAGGCCCCCAAGGGTCCGCGCGCGACGAACCTTACGCGGCTGTAATTCGGTACTAATCGGTCGCTTTACCGCGACTTTCACAGACACCATTCTTCGATAGCTACGACTGCGAGCAGCAGTGCTCTCCGAGACTCACTGAGCGTCGGCGTCGTGCCGTCCGTACAGCAGCGTCAGCGGCGTCGCAGTGACGCCGTGGGCGAGCAACGATCCGGCGACGACGAGACTCCCGGCGACCCAGACGATTTCGACCCCGGTCTCTCGGGCCGCGAGCGTCGCGTAGTACAGCGCGGCGATGCCGACCGGGCCGAACCAGCCGGCGAACAGCCGGGAGCGCAGCGTATCGAGTGGGTGAATCGCCGGGCCGAGCGCGAGCACCATCGGGAGCCGTCGCGCCAGCAGGACGGCGACGACCAGCGCCGGCCCCCGCCAGCCCAGCGCGGTCCATCTAGCCCACGGAATTTCCATTCCGAACAGGACGAACACCGGGAAACTGAACAGGCGATTGAACACCTCCGTCACCTGCTGTTCGTGAGCCTCGTCGCTCGGATCGGCAAAGCGGCTGTACGCGAGCGCCGCGACGAAGACGCCGAGGATCCCGCCGCCGCCGAGCACCGTGACGGCGCCAAGCACCGCGAACGTGAGCGCGACCGTCACCGTCAGCACCGACGTTTCGTCGGTGATCTCGCGTTCGCTGGTCCAGCGTTCGACGATCCCGGCACTGGCACCGACGGCGACGCCGACCGCGATCGGGATGGCGAGTTCCTGAACGAACGTCGACGGGACCCACTCCGCGAGCGCCGCACTCGGAGGATACAGGACAGTGAGGATGCCAAGATGGACGAACGGCGCAGCGAGCCCGTCGTTCGCGCCTGACTCGCCGGAGATGAGCCGGCGGACGCGAGACGGGATGTTCTCCTCTGCGAGACGCCCCGTGACGATCGTGTTGGCGATCACCGGATCGGTCGGCGTCACGACTGCGCCGATCAGCATCGCCGTCGGGACGGCGACGCCGACCGCGAGGTACGCCGACAACCCGCTGAGAAGCCACATCGCAGTCATGCCGGGGACGAGCAACACGGCGAGCGAACGCGCGCGGCGTCGAACGTACGAGTCGGGAAGCCGAAGCGCGATACTGGTCACCGCGAGCGCAACCGTGACGCGGGCAGTCTGCTCGACGACGACGAGTCGCTCCCAGCCCGCCGGAAGGACGACCATCCCGAGGCCGACCGGACCGATGACGACGCCGAACAGCGTGGCCACCAGCGGATCGGTCACGACGTAGAGTCGCTCCTTCAGGAGCCCGCTGATGAGGCTGAGCGTAAGCGTCAACCCTCCGAACAGAAGGACCACGACGTTCAGCTCCGTCATCGGCATCCCAAGCAACGACGCCGTGGTCAATAAGCCACCGTGCGCCACCGCCGGCCGCGGCGCTACGACGACGTTATCCGCGGCCTGAAGTCGCTTCGGCGCCTAGACGAGCCCGATGGAGCGAACGGACGTTCTCGTCGTAGGCGGCGGGGGAACCGGTACGGGGATCGTGCGAGATCTAGCGATGCGCGGACTCGATACCACACTGGTCGATCGCGGCGGGCTGGGGTCGGGCACGACCGGCCGCTCGCACGGCCTGTTACACAGCGGCGCGCGGTACGCCGAGGCCGACGCGACCGGCGCGCGCGAGTGCATCGCCGAAAACGAGATCCTCCGAGAGATCGCCGGCGAGTGCATCGCGGAGACGGGCGGGCTGTTCGTCCAGTTGGACGCCGACGACCCCGCGTACTTCGACGCCAAGCGGGACGCCTGCCGCGAGCACGGCATCCCCGCGGAGGAACTCACGCCCGCCGAAGCGCAGGACGAAGTCCCCGACCTCACCGACGATGTCGAGCGCGCGCTGTCGGTGCCCGACGGCGTGATCTACCCCTCGCGGCTGGTCGCCGCGACGGCCGCCGACGCCAGAGCGCACGGGGCTCGCATCCTGCCGGACGCGCCGGTGACCGATCTGCTGATCGAAGACGACGCCGTCGTCGGCGCCGCGGTCGACCACGAGGTCGGCGAGATCAGGGCCGACCACGTCGTCAACGCCACCGGCGCGTGGGCCGACCAGTTGGGATCGATGGCCGGCGTCGACCTCGACATGAAGCCGACGCGCGGCGTCATGATCGGCGTCGAGTATTCCGATCTAGGTCCCGTACTCAACCGCTGTCGGCCGCCGGACGACGGCGACATCGTCGTTCCCCACGGCGAGCAAGTCGTGCTCGGCACCACGAGCGTCGCCGTCGAGGATCCCGACGACTACGAGCAGGCCGAGTGGGAGGTAGAGCGCACCGTCGAGGAGTGTGCGGCGATGCTCCCGTCGGTCGCCGACGCCGAACAGACCCGCACCTACTGGGGCGTCCGCCCGCTGTACGGCCCCGAGGAGGACGAACTCGGCGACGAGCGCGGCATCTCGCGGGGCTTTTTCGTCGTCGACCACGCCGACCGCGACGGGCTCGACGGGTTCACCAGCGTCGTCGGCGGCAAGCTCACGACTCACCGGCTGATGGCCGAGGCCGCCGTCGACCACATCGCCGAACGCCTCGGCGTCGACGCCGCCTGCCGGACCGCAGAAGAGCAGCTAACGGCTCACGACGATCCGGACCGACTCGACGCGCTGGTCGAGGAGTTCGACGCCGCCGGCCCGGCCGATGCGGACGTGGTCGGCAGGCGGTAGAAGACGACTCTTTTCGTCGGGTGTGCGCGCTTTCCTCGCGGCGTCGCCGCTCGGCCAAAAAATCGCTCGCTCGCTCCCTCGCGGAGGAGCAATAGGACCGCTACTGGAACTCCTCGATCAACGCCGGCACCACGTCGAAGAGGTCGTCGACGATGCCGTAGTCCGCGATGTCGAAGATCGGCGCGCTCGGATCGTTGTTGATCGCAACGATCGTATCCGAGCCCTTCATGCCGGCGACGTGCTGGACGGCGCCGGAGATGCCGACCGCGATGTACACGTCGGGGGTGACGACCTTGCCCGACTGGCCGACCTGCCGGTTCTTGGGGAGCCAGCCGTTGTCGACGATCGGTCGGGACGACGACAGCGTCGCGTCCAAGGCGTCGGCCAGATCGCGCACGAGGTCGAGGTTCTCCTCTTCTTCGATACCGCGACCGACCGAGACGAGCACGTCGGCCTCGCTGATGTCGACATCACCGCCGCCGACCTCCTCGAACCCGCGGACCGACGAGGTGATCGCGTCATCGTCGATGTCGACCTCGAACGTCTCGATTTCGGCGTCGCCGCGGCCCTCGGCGGCCGGCCACTCGCCGCCGCGGATCGTCGCCACGACGCCGTCGGTCGCGTCGACCTCGCAGGTGGTTGCAACCTTCGAGCCGTACATCTCGCGTTCGGCCCGCAACGTGTCGCCGTCGATCGAGAGGTCGATCGCGTCCGAGACGTACGGCAGTCCGAGCGCGGAGGCGACCGCGGGCGCGTAGTCGAGCCCGTTGACGCTGTTGGGCGCGAGCACGACCGCGGGATCGACATCGGCGGCGAGCTGTTCGACCGCTTGCAGGGAGATGTCGTGGTTGAACTCCTCGCCTTCCGGCACGGTGAGCACGCGATCGACGCCCTCGCGGTCGAGCTTCTCGGCGAACTCCCCGACGGCGCCGCCGATCACGGCGACGTGGAGGTCGCCGCCGGTCTGGTCGGCGAGCGCGCGCCCCGCCGTGACGAGTTCGTAGCTCACGTCCCGGAGGTCGCCGCGTCGGTGTTCGGCGACGGCGAGTACGTCGCTCATTCGGCGCTCACCCCTTTGTCACGGAGGACACCCGCAAGTTTGGCCGCGCTCTCTCCGGCGTCGCCCTCGAACAGCTCGGCGTCGCTGTCGGTTTCGGGGACGAACATGTCGGTCACGGCGAGACTGCTGTCGGCCGCCGCGGCGCCGAGGTCGAGGTCCTCGAGCGTCTGCACGTCGAGTTCCTTGGATTGGGCCTGTCGGATGCCCCGCAGGCTCGCGTACCGGGGCTCGTTGATCCCGGTCTGGATCGTCAGGACGGCCGGAAGCTCGACATCGGTCAGCTCTTCGACGCCGCCTTCGAGTTCGCGACGGACCGACGCCACGTCAGCGCCGGGTTCCAGATCGAGGTTGTTGACGACGGCCGCCCAGCCGTAGCCGACGCGCTCGGCCAGCGCAACGCCCGTGCCGCCGAAGGCGTCGTCCTCGGCTTGGACGCCCGTCAACACTAGGTCGGGCTCTTCGGCCTCGACGACGCCTTCGAGAATCTCGGCTTTCGAGCCCACGTCGAGCGTCTCGGCGTCGGCCAGCGCGTCGTCCCAGACTCGGATCGCCCGGTCGGCGCCTTTCGCCAGCGCCATCCGGATCGTCTCCTCGCTGCGCTCGGGGCCGATCGTCGCCGTGACGACCTCGACATCGTCGCCGGCTTCGGCGAGCTGTACGGCCGCCTCGATGGCGTAGTCGTCCCACTCGTTGAGGTCGTACTCCCGGTACTGCTCACCGATTTCCGTCCCCTCGATCTCGAAGTCGTCCGCGACCGTCGCCACTTCCTTGACGGTGACCAGAATCTTCATCATTATACGTTGGACGGAGCACCCGCTAAATGGTTTTGAAACCTGTAATCCGTCGTGAAACGTTGTCCCAGCGCCACCGATGTCGGCGCCGCAGCGGAATCGCGGGCGTCACTCGCCGTCGGTAACGTCCTCGTCTGGCAGGCTGATCAGGTTCTCGCGGCCGATTCGAAGCTTGTCGACGCGGTCGTCGTCGTCCATCGCCGACAGCAGCTGGGACACCTTGGCGTTCGACCAGCCGGTTTCGGTGACGATCGACGCCTGTTTCATCCGACCGCCGTTCTGCTGGAGGAGTCGCTCGACGCGTTCCTCGTCGCTGAGCAGTTCGGGGTCGACTTGGTCGGCGTCCTCGTCGTCAGCATCGGTCACAGCCTGTTCAGCCCCAGAAGCTGTGGCGGCCGTGCTTGCGCTCTCGGCCGTTGCTCTGCCGCCGCCGGCTTCGGTCGTCCCGCTCTCCGGCGCCGCTTCGTCGGCGGGCGAGGGAGTTGGATCGGCATCATCGACATCGGTGCTCGCCTGCGACCGGGCTTCGCCGCCGTCGCCGGCCGCGACCGAACTGCCATCGGCGTCGGCGAGCGAGTCGACGTACGCCATCACGTCCTCGCGCCGGAGGTCGGACGCGTACCAAGCGACGGCGAGCCCGAGCAGGACGGCCAGTAGCCCGCCCCCGACCAGCGGCGCCGTTCCGAGGGAGGGGTCCGGTCCCGGGGGATCCGGCCCGCCGGTGTCACCCGTGGGCACGTACGTCGCCTCGATGTCGCCCGCATCGAACGACGTGGGACCGGTCCACGCTGCGGTGCCGCTGTCGACGCCGCCGTCGGGCGAAGTACCGAAGTTCCACGAGTCGAAGGCGTAGCCGGGCGGCGCGGCGATGACGAGGCGCTGCCCCGCTTCGAGCCGGGGCAGCCACGTTCCCGTCTCGGTCTGGAACGCGTCGCCCAGCACGACGTTCTCACCCTCGACCTGCGCGAAGTTCGTCCACGTGAACGAAAACGAGAGGTAGCCGGTCTCGTTGGCGAGGCGGGCCGAGTGGTTCACGTCGGTAATCGACATCTCGCGGCCGGTCGCCGCCGACGCGTTGGCAACGAACGGCTCGAAGGTCTCGGTCGAATACCCAGCCTCGGCGTGACCGGCCTCGTGCTCGCGGGCGAGATCGTTGAACGATTCGCGCTCGTCGGGCGTGTCGATGCCGTGAATCCGCGTCGTCGCGGTCCAGCGCGCGTCGCCATCGGCGGTGAGGTTGATCCGGAACACCTGCCTGAGCTCGGTCTGGTTAGTGCCGTCGCTCTGGATGGCGGTCGACCCCGCCAGCTGCGACGTGCCGTCGGCACTGCCGGGTATGCCCGGACTAGCCGCCGCTGTGGGTGCGACGAGGAGGGCGAACAACAGCGGGACGATCAGGAGGGCGGCGCGAACCCGCATACCCTCCCTTGCTGACTGGGGCAAGAAAATCCTTTTCATCGGGTTACACCGCCAGCACTAGCTATAAAACGTCTCACGGGCTCTCAGGTGCTCGCAGTGGCGCTACTCGCTGGAGAATTCGGGCCGACCGAGCCACCTAAAGAGTAGTAGAGGCGGCGAATTTTTGTATAAGAGGAGCATACCCTGCTGACATGACGCGTCTCCGCGCGGTGGTCTTTGCAGCCCTCCTCGTACTGTCGCTCCCTGCGGCCTCGGTCGCAGGGCCGGCAGCGCCGGCGGTACCTGACACAGGCGACGCGACGCCGACGGCAGAGCCACGGCTCGACGCCCTCACGATCAGCAGCTCGGGCAGCGGCGTCTCGTGGGTGACGGTCGGCGGCGACACGAGCACGTCGTACGCCGGAGCGAGCGCCGGCATCGGGAGTTCGCTGGGCGACGCCGACGCCGAACTGCGCGCGGCGTTCGCCGCCACTCGGATCGAGAACAGCTACGGCGCCGCGGCGTCGGACGCCGGGCGACAGAGAATCATCAACCAATCCGTCGACGACATCAAAGCGACCATCGGCGAGCTACACGAACGGGAGCAGGCTGCCGCACAGCGGTACGCCCGCGGCGAGATCACAGGCGCCGAGTTCCTCTCGACGATCGGCCGGATCCACGCCGAAGCGACGGCGTTGGAAACGCGTGTTAACACGGTTACCGAGCTCGCGTCGGACGAGCGAGCCCGCGACATCCGCCTCAACGGACAGCTGGCCCGCTTCCAGACGCCGATGCGGGCTGACATCGCCGCGGCGCTGGAAGGCGACCGGGGGCCGGTCGAAGACATCCGGATCGCGTCGAACGGAAGCAACGTGGTGATGGATCGGATCGTCGGATCGGAGTACCGCCGCGAATCCGTCCAGTACGATAGCTACGTCAACGACGGGCCGATCAGGTTCGAGAGCCTGCTCGACGTGACCGACGGGATGGACGTCAGCGAGCGCGGCGCGGAGCTGTACCCGTGGATCTACTCGAACAGCCGCAACGACAACTCCCACCGATGGTACAACTCGCTGATGTGGGTCCGAATCGAGCACGATCGAGGGACCTTACAGACGTTCCTCGACGGCACCACCCGTGATGTCGTGCTGGAGTACCACGAACTCGATGTCAGCGACCTCGAAACGTCGCCGACGGTGAGCAACACGGCAAACGGCATCAAGGTCGCGGCGCACCGTGTTCCCGACGGTGGGCCGGTCCGGGTTAACGTGACGACGCCCGACGGCGCCGCGCTCGACGCCAACGTGACCATCGATGACCACACCGTTGCTGTCGGCGACGACGGAACGGAATGGATTCCGGCACGCTCGGGACCGGTGTCGGTCACCGCCACGGTCGGGGGCGACTCGGTGACAGTTGAGAACAAGACGGCGACGGTGACGGTCCGGTAGCCACGTTTCACACTACTGCGTTCTGAAGGAGAGAGCACCCGCGCTAGCAGAGCCGATCGTCGGCGTCTCGGTCCACAGGTTCATATCGGAAAGCGCCGCGAGTGGCGCCCGTGACGCGTCGAGGTGTCGCTCCCGTAGTTGGTGTCGCGCTGCTCGTGTTCGTCAGCGTCGCGCTCGCTGCTGTCGTCGCCGGCGGGCTGGCGGCCGTCGACGCCGACGGCCCGCCGGCACAGGCAGCGCTGGCGGTCGATGTCGACACAGAGGCCGACGAAATCACAGTGAGCCACGGCGGAGGGAGCACACTTGACCCAGAGGCAGTCTCGGTCAGCATCACGGTAAACGGCAGCGCGCTAGCGCAGCAGCCACCGGTGCCGTTTTTCTCTGCAAACGGGTTCGTTTCGGGGCCGACGGGACCGTTCAATCCGGCGTGGAGCGGCGACTGGGGCGCGGGCGAATCGGCGTCGCTACGGATCGCCGGCACGAACGCGCCGGGCGGGATCGACCCCGGAGCGACCGTCGACGTTGTCGTCCGCGTCGACGGTCAGATACTGGCGGAGCGAAGCGTCGCGGCCGAGTGACGCCCTGTCGCTACTCGGGCACGCGGGCGACGGTGACGATGGCTACGTCGGGTTTGTGGGATGGCCCCATCAGACGGTGTTCGATCTCCTCGTAGCCCGCGCGCGAGAACATCCGATCCGCCTCGTCGGCGTCGTAAAACAGCATGATCGCGTCCGCGACCTTCTGTCCGATCGTACTCTTGGGGTTGTTCGGCCCGACGATCAGCACCTGTCCGCCCGGCTTCACGACGCGCCGGAACTCGCGCAGCGCCATCACGGGGTTCGGCCAGTACTCGATCGATCCCGAGGACCAGAGCACGTCGAAGCTGTCGGTCTGATAGGGAAGTCGCTCGGCGTCGCCGCGCGCGAACTGCACGGGGTCGTGCTTGCCGAGTTTCGCCCACGCTTTCTCCATCTGGTGGACGCTCTGGTCGAGTCCATGCACGTTGTCAGAGTGCTCCAGCAGTCCCTCGGTCGCAAAGCCGGTACCCGATCCCACGTCGAGCACGCGGTCGTCGGCGTCGATGTCGAGCATGCCGATCGCCTCGTCGCGCATCCGTTCGTTCCAGACGAACGGGTTGACGCGGTCGTACACTTGCGAGAGGTACTTGTAGAACAGCCGTGCGCGCCGCTTGTTCTCGAGAACGCCCATTGGACGGGGATTAGGGCTACCGGATCATAATGCTGACCGTTTGGGCCGACGGTTGGCGGTGCTCGTCCCGCGACACCTTTCGCAACTACCTTATACGCCCCTTTGCAAAGTTCCGCCTGATAATAGATATGCCGAGGCCAGAGGTTCTCGACCGAATACAGACGGCCGAAGACGAAGCTGACGAGATCGTCGCGGAGGCCGAGGCGGATCGGGACGACCGCATCGCCGAGGCCCGCGAGCGCGCCGAGGAGATCCGCGAGCAAGCGGACGCCGAGGCCCGCCAACTGAAAGACGAGCGACTCTCGGAGGCCCGCGAAGAACTGTCCGAGGAGCGCGAGGAGATCCTCGAAGAAGGACGCCAGCAGCGCGACCAACTCGCCGAGAAGGCAAGCGGACGTGAAGACGAGGTGGTCGAACACGTCCTCGAGGTGTTCACGGAGGCGGTGCATGCTCAGACCTGAGCGGATGAGCAAGGTGTCGGTGGCCGGCTCGCGCGCGGTCATGAAGCCAGTCATCGACGCGATCCACGACCTCAACCTAGTCCACCTCAGTGACTACGACGGCTCGTGGGAGGGCTTCGACAACGGCGACCCGGCCGCGGGCGCCGAGGCGGCGTCGGAGAAGCTGGTCACCGTCCGTTCGCTCCAGAGCATCCTCGGCGTCGAAGACGAGGACGCCGGCCCGAGCCGGATCGTCGACGACGAGGCGCTCGACGAGGAGCTCGCGGAGATCCAGTCGGAGGTCAACGAACTCGACGACCGACGCAGTGAGCTTCGAGACGAACTCCGCGAGGTCGACGACCGCATCAGCTCGATGGCGCCGTTTGCCGAGCTCGGGATCGACCTCGATCTGCTCGGCGGCTACGACACGCTTGACGTGCGTGTCGGCGAAGGTGACGAGGAGGCGCTCCGCGCCGCCCTCGCCGACGCCGACAGCGTCGACGAGTTCGAGCTGTTCGGCGGCGACGGCGACGTCGTCGCGGCCTTCGTCTACCCTGCTGATGACGCAGGCGAGGGCGCGCTCGACGACGCGCTCGTCGGCGTCGACTTCGCCGAGCTCGACGTGCCCGACGCGGAGGGCAGCCCCGAGGAGTATCTCGAAGAACTGCGCCACCGCAAACAGCAGCTCGAATCGAAGCTCGACTCGATCGAGAGCGAGCTCGAAGAGATCAAAGTCGACGCAGCGGGCTTCCTGCTGGCCGCCGAAGAGAAGCTGTCCATCGAGGTCCAGCAGACCGAAGCGCCCCTGCAGTTTGCGACGACCGAGCGCGCGTTCGTCGCCGAAGGCTGGGTGCCGACCGATCGCTACGACGATCTGGTCGCCGCGCTCGACGACGCCGTCGGCGATCGCGTCGAGGTCGAAGAGCTCGAACGCGCCGAGTACACCGAGGACGGCCACGCGGCCCACACCGAGGAAGTCGACCACGACGACGCCGAGGACGACGCCGCGGCGGCGTCGACCGGCGACGCCGAAGAAGAGCCGCCCAAGGCGGCTACGGATGGTGGGACCGCCACCGCAACGGCAGCCGGCTCATCGAGCGCGGTCACGATGGCCGACGACCCGCCGGTGATTCAGGACAACGTCAAGGCGGCCCAACCGTTCGAGTTCCTGCTCGAGATGATCAACCGGCCGAAATACTCCGAGCTGGACCCGACGCTCATCCTGCTGTTGACGTTCCCGGCGTTCTACGGGTTCATGCTGGGCGATCTGGGCTACGGCCTGCTGTATATCGGCGTCGGCTACCTGCTCTATAGCCGCTTCGAGGACGACGTGTTCCGCAGCCTCGGTGCGATCGGCATGTGGGCTGGCGGCTTCACGGCGCTGTTCGGCGTGCTGTACGGTGAGATGTTCGGGATGCACTTCCTCGGAGAGATCGTGTTCCCGAGCGGAAGCCCGCCGATGCACAAGGGGCTCCAGCCTGCCTTTAGCTACTACGGACAGGCGTGGCTGGTTGCGAGCCTGCTGCTTGGCTTGCTCCATCTCACGATCGGCTACGTGTTCGGGTTCATCAACGATCTCGACCACGGCGTCGTCGAGTCCTATCTCGAACATGGCTCGTGGGCGACGTTGATGATCGGGCTGTGGACGTGGGTGTTCAGCCGACACCTCGAAGGCGCAAAGCCCGACATGCTGTACACCTCGTTCGGCCCGCAGGGCGAGCACACCGCTTTGAACCTCGGGTTTAGCGGACTCCCCGAAGCCGTCGGGCTGTTCGTCGGCGTCCCGCTGCTGGCGATCGGCTTCCTGACGATGGTCTACGGCGAGGTCAAACACTACGGCCTGATGGGCATCCTCATCGGCGGCCTCGAAAGCTTCAGCGTGTTCGGCGACGTGCTCTCCTACCTCCGGATCGGCGCGGTGATCCTTGCGAAGGCAGGGATGGCGTTCGTCGTCAACCTGCTGTTCTTCGGGGTGTACGTCGTCGACGGCGAGTGGCACTTTGCGACGAGCCACGCGCCGTCGTACTACGCCGAACACGGCTACCACGGCCACGAGGTCACCGAGATCATGTTCGGCGGCCTGCTCCACGGCGGCATCGCCTCGGCGGTCGCCGGCGTGTTCATCCTCGTGATCGGCCACCTCGTCGTCCTGCTGCTGGGCGTCACCAGCGCCGGTCTGCAGGGGATCCGTCTCGAGTACGTCGAGTTCTTCGACAAGTTCTACGAGGGCGGCGGCCGCGTGTTCTCCCCGTTCGGCTACGACCGGGAGTACACCGCCGAGGACTGACTTCGACCGCCGGTCGTTTTTTGGCTGCTGTCGACGCGATAGCGACACCGTTCGTTGCGAGCTGTGGGCGGTGGTCGGTTTGACAGCGGGGAGGAGTGCGAAATTATACTGAGGCTGTCACTATTTCGCCGTCGTATCGAAAGTATAATGCCCGTCGAATCCCGTTTCCATGGGTTAGACTGCCGAAATCGGCCGTTTCGTTTGGGAAGCTTTATGAACTCTCTGGGGAGAAGTACGGACTGTCCGAAGCCACGAGGTACACAAATTATGATCGAATCCGCAGCAGACATCGCACCGGTAGTTGCGCAGGGTCTCGCAGACAGTGCTACAGTTCTTCAGGGCAACGAGTCCGCCGCTGGAGCCGCAGGAAACGGCGGCGGCCCCGCCATCGAGCAGGGCGCCGCAGCAGCACTCGGTATCGGCCTCGCCGCCATCGGCGCGGGCTACGCCGAGCGAGGTATCGGCGCGGCCGCAGTCGGCGCACTCGCCGAAGACTCCATCTCTACGGGTATCGGGATCGTTCTGACGGTCCTTCCCGAGACGCTGGTGATCTTCGCGCTGGTCGCGCTCTTCGTCTAAACCGCACCCCCCATTTCTTACAATGAGTCTGGATACAGTCGTTGAGGACATTCGAGACGAAGCCCGCGCGCGTGCGGAGGACATCCGCGAGGAGGGCGAAGCCCGCGCCGAGGAGATCGTCGCAGAAGCCGAAGCCGACGCCGAGGAGACCGTTGCCGAGGCCGAGGCTGAGGCGGAGCGACAGATCGAACAGGAGCGCGAACAGAAGCTCTCCAGCGCCAAGCTGGAGGCCAAGCAGAAGCGCCTCGAAGCTCGACGCGACACGCTCCAGTCGGTCCGAGAGACCGTCGAATCGGAGCTCGCCGACCTCAGCGGCGAGGAGCGCGAGGAGCTGACCCGCGCGCTGCTCGACGCCGCAGAGCCGGAGTTCGACGACGCCGACGACGTGGTCGTGTACGGTCGCGCCGACGACGAGGAGCTCCTGACCGAGATCCTCGAAGACTACGACGGGTTCGAGTACGGCGGCGAGTACGACTGTCTCGGCGGCGTCGTCGTCGAGAGCGAGTCGAGTCGTCTGCGAGTCAACAACACGTTCGACTCGGTGCTCGAAGACGTCTGGGAGGACAACCTGCGAGAGATCAGCTCGCGGCTCTTCGAACAATGAGCACGAGCCAGCACGGTGCCTCGAATCCGGAGTACGTGAACGCTCGCGTTCGCTCCCGGCGGCGGAAGCTGTTCGGCGACGAGGACTACCGCAAGCTGGTGCGGATGGGTCCCGGCGAGATCGCGCGGTTCATGGAAGAAAGCGAGTACGAGAGCGAGATCAACACGCTCGGGTCGCGCTACGGCGGCGTCGACCTGATCGAGTACGCGCTGCACGCCAACCTCGCAAAGCACTTCGACGACCTGCTGGAGTGGTCCGAGGGAACGCTGTACGACCTGATCGCGCGATACCTGCGGAAGTTCGACGTCTGGAACGTCAAGACGGCGCTGCGTGGGATCTACACCGACGCCGACGCCGAGGCGATCCAGTCCGACTACATCCGCGCCGGCGAGTTCGACGACAGACTGCTCGACCGGCTGGCCGAAGCCGGCAGCATCGAAGACGCGATCGAACTGCTGGAGGGAACCGAGTTCTACGAACCGCTCGACGAGGCCTACGAGGCCTTCGAGGCAGAGGGACTACTCGTCCCGCTCGAGAACGCTACCGACCGCGCGTTCTACGAGCTACTGCTCTCCGGCGTCAGCGTCGGGCCGAACGTCGAAGGGCCGAAAGCGCGCTACGTCGAGTTCCTCGAGGCCGAGATCGACTTCCGGAACGCCCTGCGGCTCTCCCGCAGCGGCGCCGATCTCGAGCCGACGGAGTTTTTCATCGAGGGCGGAACCCTCTTCGACGAGCGAACGCTTAGACAACTCGTCGGGAACTTCGACGAACTCGTCGCGCACATCCGCGAGAGCCACTACGGCGACCAGCTAGACCTCGCGCTGGACGAACTCGAAGCGGCCGATAGTCTGATCGGCTTCGAGCACGCCCTCGAGGCGGCGCTGCTGGAGTACTCCGATCAGCTGTCGAACGTCTACCCGGTGTCGATCGCCGCGGTGCTCTCCTACATCCTCGCCAAGGAGCGCGAGGTCGAGAACATCCGCGCGATCGCACGCGGCCGCGAGGCCGGATTGGACGAGGCCGAGATCGAAGACGAGCTGGTGGTACTATGAGCCAAGAAATCGCTGTCGTCGGCAGCCCGGATTTCACCACAGGGTTCCGGCTTGCCGGCGTCCGGAAGTTCGAGAACGTCCCGGACGACGAGAAAGGCGACGCGCTCGACGACGCCGTCGAACGCGTCCTCACCGACGAGGGCGTCGGCATCGTCGTGATGCACTCCGACGACCTCGATCACCTCTCGCGGGGCGTGCGACAGGACGTCGAGACGAGCGTGGAGCCGGTCGTCGTCACCCTCGGTGGCGGCGCGGGCAGCGGCGGACTGCGCGAACAGATCAAGCGAGCGATCGGTATCGACCTGATGGAGGAAGACGAGAGCTAAATCATGAGCCAAGCAACAGAATCCGAGTCCGTCCGCGAAGACGGACTCATCGAGAGCGTGAGCGGTCCCGTCGTGACCGCGACGGACCTCGACGCCCGGATGAACGACGTGGTCTACGTCGGTCACGAAGGGCTGATGGGCGAGGTCATCGAGATCGAAGGTAACGTTACGACGATTCAGGTGTACGAGGAGACGTCCGGCGTCGGGCCGGGCGAACCCGTCGAGAACACGGGCGAACCCCTGAGCGTCGACCTCGGGCCGGGAATGCTGGACTCCATCTACGACGGCGTCCAGCGTCCCCTAGAAGTGCTCGAAGACAAGATGGGCGCGTTCCTCGACCGCGGCGTCGACGCGCCGGGGATCGACCTCGACGCGACGTGGGAGTTCAACCCCACCGTCGAGGAGGGCGACGAAGTCGGCCCGACCGACATCGTCGGGACCGTTCCCGAGACCGAGAGCATCGAGCACAAAGTGATGGTGCCGCCGGACTACGAGGGCGGTGAGGTCGTCGCCGTCGAGTCGGGCACCTACGACGTCGAGGAGACGATCGTCGAGCTGGACAACGGCGAAGAGGTCCAGATGCACCAAGAGTGGCCGGTTCGCCAGCAGCGCCCGGCCGAGGAGAAGCGAACCCCGCGCACGCCCCTCGTGTCGGGGCAGCGCATTCTCGACGGCCTGTTCCCCATCGCGAAGGGCGGGACGGCCGCGATTCCCGGTCCGTTCGGGTCGGGCAAGACCGTCACCCAGCACCAGCTCGCTAAGTGGGCCGACGCGGACATCGTCGTCTACGTCGGCTGTGGCGAGCGCGGCAACGAGATGACGGAAGTGATCGAGGACTTCCCCGAGCTGGAAGACCCCAAGACGGGCAAGCCGCTGATGAGCCGAACCTGCCTCATCGCCAACACCTCGAACATGCCCGTCGCCGCCCGCGAGTCCTGTATCTACACGGGGATCACCATCGCGGAGTTCTACCGCGACATGGGCTACGACGTCGCGCTGATGGCCGACTCCACCTCCCGGTGGGCAGAGGCCATGCGCGAAATCTCCTCCCGACTGGAGGAGATGCCCGGCGAGGAGGGCTATCCCGCCTATCTGGCCGCTCGTCTGGCAGAGTTCTACGAGCGCGCCGGCAAGTTCGAGACGCTCAACGGCCGCGAGGGATCGGTGTCCGCGATCGGTGCCGTCTCCCCGCCGGGCGGTGACTTCTCCGAACCCGTCACCCAGAACACGCTGCGTATCGTCAAGACGTTCTGGGCGCTCGACGCCGACCTCGCCGAACGGCGTCACTTCCCCTCTATCAACTGGAACGAGTCCTACTCGCTGTATCGCGACCAGCTGGACCCGTGGTACCGCGACAACGTCGCGCAGGACTACCCCGAGCTGCGCCAGTGGGCGATCGACGTGCTCGACGAGGAGGACGAACTCCAGGAGATCGTCCAGCTCGTCGGCAAGGACGCCCTGCCGGAGGACCAGCAGCTGACCCTCGAGGTCGCCCGTTACCTCCGTGAGGCGTGGCTCCAGCAGAACGCGTTCCACGACGTGGACACGTACTGCGAGCCGACGAAGACCTACCGCATGCTACAGGCGATCCAGACGTTCAACGACGAGGCGTTCGAGGCGCTCGACGCCGGCGTTCCCGTCGAGGAGATCCAAGACATCGACGCCGCCCCGCAGCTCAATCGTATGGGCGTCGCCGAGGACTACGAGGAGTTCATCAGCGATCTCGAAGACGACATCACGAACCAGCTCCGGGAGCTGTACTAACAATGAAAGAGTATCAGACAATCACCGAGATCAGCGGTCCGCTGGTGTTCGCCGAGGTCGACGAGCCCGTCGGCTACGACGAGGTCGTCGAGATCGAGACCCCCGACGGCGACACCCGGCGCGGCCAGGTACTGGAATCGAGCGAAGGCGTCGTTGCGATCCAGGTGTTCGAGGGAACCGGCGGCATCGACCGCGATTCGTCGGTTCGCTTCCTGGGCGAGACGATGAAGATGCCCGTCACCGAGGACCTGCTCGGGCGCGTGCTCGACGGGTCGGGCAGCCCGATCGACGGCGGCCCCGAGATCGTCCCCGACGACCGCATCGACATCGTCGGAAAGGCGATCAACCCCTACGCCCGCGAGTACCCCGAGGAGTTCATCCAGACCGGCGTCTCCGCCATCGACGGCATGAACACGCTGGTGCGTGGCCAGAAGCTGCCGATCTTCTCGGCATCCGGCCTGCCCCACAACGAACTCGCCCTGCAGATCGCCCGTCAGGCGACCGTCCCGGAAGAAGAAGACGCCGGCGACGACGACGAGGGCTCGGAGTTCGCAGTGGTCTTCGGCGCGATGGGGATCACCCAAGAGGAGGCAAACGAGTTCATGGAGGACTTCGAGCGCACCGGTGCGCTCGAGCGCTCGGTCGTGTTCATGAACCTCGCGGACGACCCCGCAGTCGAGCGGACGGTTACGCCGCGGATGGCCCTGACCACGGCGGAGTACCTCGCCTTCGAGCAGGACTACCACGTGCTGGTCATCCTGACGGACATGACCAACTACTGCGAGGCGCTGCGCGAGATCGGCGCCGCGCGTGAGGAGGTTCCGGGCCGACGTGGCTACCCCGGATACATGTACACGGACCTCGCCCAGCTCTACGAGCGGGCCGGCCGCATCGAGGGCCGCGAGGGCTCCGTGACGCAGATCCCGATTCTCACGATGCCCGGCGACGACGACACTCACCCGATCCCGGACCTGACGGGATACATCACCGAGGGCCAGATCTACGTCGATCGGGACCTCAACAGTCAGGGCGTCCAGCCGCCGGTCAACGTGCTGCCGAGCCTCTCGCGACTGATGGACGACGGCATCGGCGAGGGCCTCACGCGCGAGGACCACGCCGACGTGTCCGACCAGATGTACGCCGCGTACGCGGAAGGTGAGGACCTTCGGGACCTCGTGAACATCGTCGGCCGCGAAGCGCTCAGCGAGCGGGACAACAAGTTCCTCGACTTCGCCGACCGCTTCGAGGCCGAGTTCGTCCAGCAGGGCTACGACACCGACCGCTCGATCGACGACACGATCGAGCTCGGTTGGGACCTGCTCAGCATGCTCCCAAAGGAGGCCCTCAACCGCATCGACGAGGACCTCATCGCGGAGCACTACCGCGAGGACGAGGGAGAAACCGTCGAAGCGACCGCCGACTGATCGCACTCAGTTCACCGGCTCCGGTCGATCAACCGGAGACACCTGCGGTTCATTTTAGCCAAGGCCCCCACCCCGAACAGCGTCGTACGTGGGTTGCTAGCCGTCGTTCCACCGACCGTCGTCACGAGTGTCCCAGCCGACCGCGTCCGGATCGTCCCGCTCTGTGTCGGAGCGATCGGTCGTCTCAGCGGCGCCACCGCGTCCGCCGCGCTCTCGGGCCTTGCGCTCGGCCGTCTCGCGGTCGACGATCTCGGGATCGGCCGTCTCGCTCGCGATGAGGCCGTACAGAACAAACGTCGCGCCGACGCCGAGTGCGA
Organism: Natronoarchaeum philippinense; assembly: GCF_900215575.1. NCBI lineage: Archaea > Methanobacteriati > Methanobacteriota > Halobacteria > Halobacteriales > Natronoarchaeaceae > Natronoarchaeum > Natronoarchaeum philippinense. The sequence goes on from NZ_OBEJ01000003.1 coordinate 482,697, forward strand.
GCACCGCGATGACGCCGACTCCGGACATAGTGTTAACGTTTCGAACGTATCATTTGAGCATAAAGGTTTTGTCGGTGCAGACTCCCATTCGAAATATGAGCCCTCCACAGACCGACGAGAGAGGCTGTCCAAAATGTGGCCACACCGAAACGGAACTCGACAGCATCTCGACGACCGGCGGCGGCCTCTCGAAGATGTTCGACGTACAGAACAGGTCGTTTCAGGTCGTCTCTTGCGTGAACTGCGGGTACGCCGAACTGTACAAGAGTTCGTCGAGCGGGAATCTAGCGGATCTGTTTCTCGGGTGACCGGCGACTGCGTCGCCGCTTCGCGGCCCCCCTATCGGGATGTGAGCGCGACCAGCGTTCCCGTCGCCACGCTGGCGATCAGCAACGGCACCCAGTTCCCGGTCGTCCCGGCGTGGTAGGCCGCGACGGCGGTCGCCAGCGTACCGAGGCCGAGAAGACCCAGTTCGATTCGCTCGCCGAGCGGCGTCGAACCGGCAGTCGTAGATCGGACCATCAAGCGAGTATATGTGTCTCAAACTACATAAAACGGGCTGTTTTTTAGATATTTTCGGCGACAGCGTCGACCCTCCCCTCGGCGTCGTGCGGTACGATCAACGCGACGGGCGTTACTCGTCGTCGGGGTCGGGCAACACCAACACCGGCCGATCCGTCTCGGTTACCATCGAGGTCATCGTATCGCCGGTCAGCAGGCGAACGAGTCGGCCGGCTTCCCGCGGCGTGAACGCGACGACGGATGCGTCGACCTCGCCGCCGTACTCGATGATCGTGTCGGCCACGTCGGTGCCGTAGAGCACGTCCGTCGAGACGTTGCGGTCGGGGAACCGGTCGGTGACGATCTCGAAGATATGGTCTGCCACGTCTTCGCGCTGCTCGACCGAGGCCTTGTCGGGCGCGCCGCCGGCCTTCTCGATCACGTGGACGGCAACGATCTCGCAGTCTTCGGGGAGATGCGGTTCGATAGCCCGGCAGGTCGATCGTGCGTCGTCTTCGCTGGCGAGCGGAACGAGCGCGCGCTCGAACAGTGGCGTCGTCATACCTAGTGGTTTCCGCGCACCGACAAAAACAGTACCGTCGTCGGGCGGCGCTACCGACCGAACAGTCGTTCTTTGAGCGAGCGACTGTGGGCCTTCTCGGTTAGCAGCACCGAGCACTCGACGTCATCGAGCACGTCGAGCACGAGCGACTGGTTCACCAGCCGCGAGAGCAGGCCGCGCTCGGTCGCACCCATCACCATCATCGTCGCATCGGCGGATGCTCGTTCGATCGCTTCCTCGACATCGCCGCTCTCGACGAGTACCTCAGCGTCGTCGAGGCCGTGGTCGGCTGCCCAGTCGTCGATGAACGCACGCGCTTCGTCACGACCGCCTTCGTCGGCGACGTGGAGCAGCGTGATCTCCGAGCCGTACTCCTCGCGCAGGAGCTTGGCGACCTCGGCGCTGAGGTCGGTGCTCGGGCCGCCGGCGGTCGGCAGCAGGATGCGATCGGGGTCGAACCCGCGGTCCTTGAGCACGAGGAAGTCACAGGGAATGTCCTCGGTGAGCTCGTCGACGCGCGATTCGGCGCGGCCGTGGGAGTGGGGACCCCAGCCCATCACGACCTGATCGGCGTCGAGCCGACGGGCCGAGTCGAAGACCTCGTCGAACGTGCGGTGTGAGAGGACGGTGTGGGTCTCGACGGCGGCGCCGAACGTCTCGGCGTCCTCCCGAGCGTGGTCCAGTAGCTCCTTGGACTCGGCGTCGAGCTGGCCGGCGATTTCGTCGCCGCGGTTCAGCGGCGTCTGGTCGGGGACCTGCACGATGTGGACGGCGTGGACCGTACCACCTTTCTGCTTGGCAACGGCGCTGGCGAGCGTGATCAGATCAGTCTCTGTCCGGGGATTTGCCAGCGGCACCATCACGCGGAAGTCGCCGCCGTTTGGCACGGCGGTGCCAGCGGCGTCGGGACGGACGGTGTCGGCCGCCGAGACGGCGGCGTCGGGCATCTCCTCGGAGCGGTCGATGATCCAGTCGGCGAGCACGCCGGAGCTCTCGACGCGCGAGCGCGCGTAGAACAGGTACCACAGGGCAGCGAAGGCAGCGAGCGCAGCCGAGAGTCCGATCACGAACGGCTCGATGTACGCGATGAGCGCGAACGACGAGACGGCGCCGATGATCGGGACGACGGGGTACAGCGGCACCTGGAAGTCGGGATCGTACTCGTCGGGGTCTGCCTCGCGCATGACGATCAACGCGATGTTCAGCAGGCCATAGACGATCAAGTGCAATACCGAGCCGGCCGTCGACAGCAGCTCGATGTCACCGACCAGCAGGAAAAAGACGATGAGCCCGCCCGTGATCATGATCGACTTCGAGGGCGTCCCGAAACGCGGGTGAATCTCGTTGAGCTTCGGCGTCACGATCTTCTCGCGGCCCATCGCAAAGTTGATCCGGGACGACGAGAGGATCGACGCGTTCGCCGACGAGGCCGTCGCCAGCAGGCCGCCGATCAGCAACAGCGCCGAGCCGACGACGCCGAGATTGAACCCGAAGATGCTGTACTGGCCAAAGAGCAACTCGGCGGCGTCGACGACCGCTGTGCTGTTGTTGGCGACGAGTTCGTTCGGTACGGCCGCCAGCAACACGAGCAGGAACAGCGCGTAGATGACGGTGACGATCAGCACCGACCCGATCACTGCCAGCGGCAGGTTCCGGCCGGGATCTTTGATCTCCTCGGCGACCGACGTGATCTGGACGAAGCCGAGATACGAGACGAACACGATCGCGGTCACGGGCAGCACTTCACTGGTCGTATCGCCGGGCGCAAGCGGTGTCAGCGAGTCGATATCGCCGTTGAGCAGTCCGACCACGGTAAACAGGCCGAGAATGCCCATCAACGTGAGGACGATCACGATCTGGAGCCCGCCCGTCTCCTTGGCGCCGACGTAGTTGATGCCGATGAACAGCAGGGCGCCGACGAGACCGATCAGCTGGGCGGCGGAGATCGTTATCGGACCGAGAGCAAGTGAGGGGACGCCGACGAGCGTGTTGACGTACTCGCCGAATCCGTACATGTAGAACGACGAGGCGAAGGCCAGCCCCAGCCAGTTGGCCCAGCCGCTGACTGATCCGAACAGGGGCCCGAGCGCGCGATTGACGTAGAAGTACGCCCCGCCGGATTTTGGCATCGCCGTGCCGAGTTCGGAAGCCGACAGCGCGGTAAACAGTGCGATCACGCCACCGAGAACGAACGTCGCCGCGGCGAGCGGACCGGCGCGGGCAACGGCGGTCCCCGGTAGCACGAAGATGCCGGCGCCGATCATCGTCCCGATACCGATCGTCAGCGCCGACAGCAGGCCGAGGTCTTTGGCGAGCTCCTCGTCGCTCATCTACCGACCTCCGCGCTTTCGCGCGATCGTTCGTCCCCGAGGTAGTCCGGACTTGCGGGATCGTCCGCTGGGGAGCGCGGTGACTGTCGAGTCGTGTTCATGTACCATCACTGGTTACCGAGTCGTTAAGGGTGCTACGATACGCGCGAGCGCGGCGGACCGAGAAAGCCTTTAACGACTGGCAAGCCTACGTCCCCGCAAATGGTACTCGACGATCTCGGCACCTCCCTTCGGGGCACGCTCGATACGCTCCGTGGGAAGTCCCGCGTCACCGAAGAAGACGTCGACAAAGTGGTCAAGGAGATCCAGCGCTCCCTGATCCAAGCTGACGTCGACATCGCGCTGGTCCAAGACCTTTCGAGTCGGATCAAAGAGCGCTCGCTGGAGGAAGAACCGCCGGGCGGCACGTCCGCGCGCGATCACGTGCTCAAGATCGTCTACGAGGAGATGGTCGGCCTCGTCGGCGACAGCACCGACCTCCCGCTCGAAGAGCAGACGATCATGCTCGCCGGCCTGCAGGGGTCGGGGAAGACCACCTCCGCCGCGAAGATGGCGTGGTGGTTCTCGAAGAAGGGGCTCCGACCCGCCGTCATCCAGACCGACACGTTCCGGCCGGGCGCGTACGATCAGGCCAAGCAGATGGCCGACCGCGCCGAGGTGGAGTACTACGGTGACCCCGACGCCGACGACCCCGTCCAGATCGCCCGCGAGGGGCTCGAAGCGACGAGCGACGCCGACGTTCACATCGTCGACACGGCCGGTCGCCACGCGCTCGAAGACGATCTGATCGACGAGATCGAGGACATCGAATCGGTCGTCGATCCCGACCGGAACCTGCTCGTGTTAGACGCCGCGATCGGGCAGGGCGCCAAGGATCAGGCCCAGCAGTTCGACGAGTCGATCGGCATCGACGGCGTCGTCATCACGAAACTCGACGGGACGGCGAAAGGTGGCGGGGCGCTGACCGCCGTCGATCAGACCGACTCCTCGATCGCCTTCCTGGGGACCGGCGAGGAGGTCGCCGACGTCGAGCGCTTCGAGCCCGACGGCTTCATCTCGCGGCTGCTGGGGATGGGCGACCTGCGCCAGCTCGCCGAGCGCGTCGAGCGCGCGATGGAAGAGACCGGCCAGTCCGAGGACGACTGGGACCCCGAGGACATGATGTCGGGGTCGTTCACCCTCAAGGACATGCAAAAGCAGATGGAGGCGATGAACAACATGGGGCCGCTCGATCAGGTGATGGACATGATCCCAGGGCTCGGCGGCGGGCTGATGGATCAGCTCCCCGATGACGCCATGGACGTGACCGAAGAGCGCATGCGCGATTTCGACGTGGTCATGGACTCGATGACCGACGAGGAGATGGAGTACCCCCGCGCCATCGGCGCCGATCAGATCGAGCGCATCTCCCGTGGATCGGGCAAGCCCGAAGAGCGGGTGCGCGAACTGCTCCAGCAGCACAAGATGATGGAACAGACCATCAAGCAGTTCCAGGGCATGGGCGACGGCGACATGCAGCGCATGATGAAGAAGATGCAGCAGGGCGGCGGTGGCGGTGGCGGCGGCATGGGCGGTCTCGGCGGCGGCGGACAGGGGCCGTTCTAAACGGCCGGTCGACGCCGCGGACGCGACGGCGTCTATCGAACGGTCGAGAGATCGACGAAGGCGTCAGCGTCCGCCGTCAGCCACGTCGACATTTTGACCACGCCGGTGGCGTCCGGCGGGAATATCGTGCATCGATCCGGGCCATCAGCCTCGGCGACGACCTCGTGACAAAGACCGACTGGACTGTCCCGAGCACGCACACGCTCGATGGCTGTCCGGGCGCTGGCGTCCGGTGCAGTTCCGTGGTCCGGGGCTGGGGCGGATCGGCGGCGAAGGTCGTCTGAAACCATCCCGTCTAGACGCCGACACCGACATCCAAAATACGTTGCTAGGAGGCCGCCGGTCCGAGCAGTACTGCTGTATAGCGGTACCACGCGCTCGGGAACCGACGACGACAGCCACGTCCGTCGGCACGACCACGAACGGTCGGTAGGCTGTACCTACCGAATTGGCGACAACCGTTAAGGGGATCGGACGGTTCCGTACGTGTATGGATCGACGACGCTACCTCTCCGCGCTCGCTGCAACCGGTGCGAGCGCCTCGCTTGCGGGCTGTTCGAACCCGCTCTCCGACGGGTCGACGCCCGAGCGAGACCCACAGAACGCGGTTATGGACAAGCTATACACCGCCATCGGGGAACTCAACACCGCGGCGCTGGCGCTCGGGACGGTCAGCGCGGACATCGAGACACCCGCCGATGTCGAGTTCGATGCCTCGGGCCCCCGCGATCGCATCGAGACCGCCCGGACAGCGCTGGACGAGGCCGAGGACGCCGCGTCGGGATCGTTCGAGACCGAACTCCAGCAGGCGCGGACCTACGCCGACGTGATCGCGGCGATGGTCGACGCATTCGCCGACCTACTGACCGGTGCACGGGATCTTTCGACGCTCGAATCGCAGTTCGATCCCGACGCGATCGGCGAGCTGCGGACGATGCTCGAAGCGAGTCGCGATCCCCTGAGCAGCGCCGTCACGGCGGCAGAGAACGCGACTTCTGGACTCGAAAGCGCCGAAGCGTCGGTCCTGCGCGATCTCGACGCCGCGATCAGCCGCGTCTCCGACGCCGCGTCGACGCTGGTCGGATTCTCGCAGGGGCTCGATGGACTCTCGCTGGGCTACCTGCAACTCGTCGACGGCGTCGCCGACATCGACACGGCCCAGCAACGGTTCACCGAGGAGGCCTACAGCGAGTCACAGACCGCGTTCGAAAACGCCCGGACGCACTTCCAGAACTCCCAGAGCACCTTCCAGAGCGGCGCCGAGGCCGCACCGGAGCAGCTCGACGAGCGGTTCTCGCGTGCGACCGACCGGAGCGATTCGCTCAACACCCTCGCGGGCGGATACGCGACGATGCTGGGCGGGATGACCGATCTCCAGACCGGCCGCCAGCAGTTCGAGAACGAAGAATACGAAGCCGCCAGCGAGTCGTTCGCCGCCGCCGGGGCGGCCTTCGAGGACGCCAGCGCGACGTTCGACACCGAGCCCGCGCCCGCCGGCGAGTTCGATTCGCGCTTCGAGACCGCCCGGTGTCGCAGCGGCCACCTCGTCGAGGCCGCGGACACGCTCTCAGAAGCCGCGACTGCCGCCGACAACGGCAACCTGATTCGCGCCCGCAGCAAGGCCGAAGAGGGCCAACAGCAGGTTGAGGCTGCGAAGAACTGCTAGACTGAATCGGCAGCCCTTTGCTCGCAGCCACCCGTTCGGTGGGTGTGCAGTGGCTCGTGGAACTGTTACTCGGGAACGTCCTGCCCAGAGTAGCGACGATCGCCCTGTTCGTCGGCGTGGGCGTCGGACTGGCCAACCTCGCAGTGGCCTTTGGTGTCGTCGAGTACATCGCTGTCCTCTCGCGGCCGCTGACCGGGCCGGCGAACCTGCCCGACGAGGTCGGGACGGCCATTCTGGCGACCGCAACGTCGCCGACGGCCGGCTACGGGATGCTCGCGGAGTACCGCGAGTCGGGACTGATCGACGACGCCGCGACGCTGGTCGCGATCACCATCAACACGTTCTTCGGCTTCCTCCAGCACATCCTCACGTTCTACGTGCCGGTGTTGATCCCGATCCTCGGCGTCGAAGTCGGGCTCACGTACGTCGGGGCGCGGGCCGGCATCTCGCTGGCGATCACGCTCGTCGGCCTGCTCGCCGGCGCCGTGTTGCTCTCGACTGACAACGTCGATCCGAGCGCGCAATCGGCGATCGACGCCGACGACGGGGACGCCGAGTCCGCCGGCGAGAAAGTCCGAACGGCCGTCGATCGCACGGCGTCGAAGCTCCGGACGATCGTCCCGCGGCTCGCCGTGGTCTATGCAACTGTCGCGGTTCTCACGGCCCGGTTCGACATCACGGCGCTGTTTTCGGGCGTCGAGCCCGTGACCTCGTTGCTCGGACTCCCGCCCGCAAGCGCGGGCGTGATCGCCGTGTTTGCGATCGACACGACAAGCGGCGCGGCCGCTATCGCACCCCAGCTAGGAGCGCCGTTCACGACGCAGGAAGCCGTGGCGACGATGCTGATCGGCGGCGTCGTCTCCTTCGCGTTCTCGACGTTCAAGCGCTCGATCCCCTTCCAGTACGGCATCTGGGGTCCGGAGTTCGGGACGAAGGTAATCCTCGTGAACACGGCCCTGAAAATCGTGTTTATCAGCGTGACGGTCGCGCTGCTCGTCGTGTAGTAAGGAGTCGGACCGGACGATCAGGCGTCGGACTCGTCGGTGACGGGCTTGCCCTCCTCGGTCGGCGGCGCGACGTGGTCGACGAAGGCCTCGACATCGGGATCCTCGACCTCGACCCGGACGCGGATGTCGCCCAGTTCGTCGGGGTTGCCGACCGCAAAGTTGACCACGCCCTCGAAGGCGGGCTGTTTCTTCAGGCCGAACGAGAACGTCTCTCCTTGCTTGTCGCCGAAGAACTCGCCGCGGGCGGTGTCGAGAATCTCCTGTCGGTGGAGCAGTTCAGAGAAGTGATCCATCGAGTGCGTCTCGCCGACCAGCTCGCCGTGCTGGAACTCCACGTCGGCGTTCGGGAACAGGTTCGTGATGGCGTCCCGGACGCGGTCGGTAACTTCGGTGTCGTTGACTGGCGCCGTAATCTGAACGTCGATGCTGTAGATCATTGGGTGGCCTCCTCGGGACCGCTCTCTATGACCGTTCGAACCGTCCGCCGGAACGACTCCAGCGAGTCGGTGTTGTCGATGCGCACGTCGGCGCGCTCCATGGCCTCGCCCATGCCGAAGCCGAGTTCGCGCTCGTCGCGCTCTGCCAGCGTTTCGCCGCCCTCGTCGGCGCCCGCGTCGCGCCCGCGCTCGTCGAGCCGCTCGGCCCGAACCTCGGCAGGGGCTTCGATGCTGACCAGCGAGAAGTCCTCGCCGAAGGCGCTCTCGAAGGCGTCGACCTCGACATCGCTCCGGATGCCATCGACCAGCACCGTATCGGCGTCGTCGAGCGCCTCGCGGAGCAGTGGGAGCGATCGTTCGGCGATCGCTGCCGGTCCGTTCTCCTCGCGCAGCGCTTGGGCGACCTCGCCGTGGCTGGTCGCGGGATCGAGTCCGCGCTCCCGACACTCCCGGCGGATCACGTCTCCCATCGTCACGACGGGGACGCCCAGTTCGCGGGCGACCTCGGCGGCCTCGCCCTTACCGCTTCCCGGCAGGCCGACGGTCCCGATAACTCTCATCGGGTCAGTTGTAGCGCGGACGGGCGCTTAAGGGCTGTGTTCCGAGCGCCGGCACGCCGAAACGACGCGCCAACCCGCGGCGTCAGAACTGCCCAAACGGTCGCAGGAGCCGGTCGAAGATGCGGTCCGGGACGCTCGTCCAGTCGCGATCGGGGGTGCTGGTCCGGTAGACGCCGTTTGCTTCCTCGATGCGGCCCTGCCGTTCGAGCTCTTCGAGGGCCTGCTCGATCCGGTCGTCGGGCAGGTCGACGGCGTCGTACAGTTCTTCGGCCGATTTTGGATCGGCGTCGAGCGAACGCCAGATCGTCCCGCCGTCCTGTACCGTGACGTAGGCGTTTCCGGTCCGCCGCGGCTCGGCGCCGACGCGGAGGTCGAATGTGCCGTCGAGTGCGAGCCACGCACCGGCGACGAGGAAGCCGAACTTGATCCACAGCAGTCCGCCGGGCCGAAAGAGCGCGACGACGCCGAGGACGGCCAGCGCGACGCCGAGGATCGTCTTCGACCAGCCGGGGTTGAGGTCGTATCGGTCCCGAACGGCGTCGTAGATTTTCACGGCCACGAACGCTAACGCGATCGGCACGAGCCGCTCGATCGGCCACCCAAGCGCGAGAACCAGCAGGGCAGTCGCGCTGACGACCCCTGCAAGTTCGATCGCTTTTCCTGTGAGACGGCGTCGGTCCATCGCGTGTCACTTCGGCGGTTCGTCACATTAGTGTTGCGCGTGAGACACGATTGCACCGTAGCGGACCGTGACCTGTATACGGACGTGCGATAGAATTGGTATCATGGCACAACGTTCGTTGCCGGTTCGCGCGCTGTGGTTCGTCCTCGTCGGGTGGTGGCTCACGCCGATCGTGATTAACGTCGCGTGGCTGTGTAACGTGACGATCATCCTGCTGCCGGTAGGGATCAAGCTGATAAACCTCGTTCCGACGGTGCTGACCCTCAAAGAACCAAGATCCCTGTCGGAACCGGACAGCGCCCGCGGGCAGCGCTCGCTGGTGGTGCGGGCAATCTGGTTCGTCCTCGTCGGCTGGTGGGCCAGCCTGCTGTGGGCGAACGTCGCCGCCCTCCTCTCGGTGACGATTATCGGGCTGCCGGTGGCCTACTGGATGTTCAACCGCCTGCCGTTCGTAACGTCGCTGTACCGCTTCGACGGGTAGAAATCCAATCGCTTTTGAGAACTCGGACGGAAAGTCCGGCCGAGGGCACGTAGCTCAGTCCGGATAGAGCGTCGGACTTCTAATCCGACGGTCGTGGGTTCGAATCCCACCGTGCCCGTGATTCTGCGAGGAGCGGACGCGACGAGTGAATCACTGAAAGAGGTGGATTCGAACCACGGCAGACCGAACGCAGTGAGGTCTGGCATCGGGTGAGAATCCCACCGTGCCCGCTGATGTTGCTGCGCACGGCGGTATATGGCTCGGAGATCGGTGCGAGACTCGCCGTGCTCGTCTTTCGACTTCCGGATCGCTGGCTCCCGGAAACGGTGACAGCTCGATCTTCAGGTGAGTGCGAAAGCTCTTCGAATAGACTCGCGTAGAATCTGAATACCGCCTCCCGGATTGTGAACTACGCCCGGAAATGCTCGCTTCGCTGCGCGTTCCCGGTCTAGTTCAAATCCGGTCAGGTATCATATTTCCGGCTCACGGAGAGGCGAGCAGATGAACTGCTCGCCGTAACGTTCGCCGCAAAAGTATGCCGCCTCCCGGATTTGAACCGGGGACAGCTCGATCTTCAGTCGAGTGCTCTCCCAGTCTGAGCTAAGGCGGCCCGCCGCGTGGCGTACTCCTTACTCGAACGATGAAAGGAAAAAGGATTTCGATCCGTCGCCGACGCCGTACCGTGGTACGATGCCGCAATCCCGTGTCAGTCTGACTGGTCGTGAGGGTTTTACTCACGGAGGTAGTCAGCAAACCTCATGGGAGAGCGCGCCTGCTATCTCGTGTTCTGCGAGGAGTGTGATGCGCCGGCGTCGATCCGCGACGAACGATGTCCCGACTGCGGGGCACCACTGGAGCGGTAGTTACTCCTCGGAGCGGTCTTCGCGCTCGTGTTTGAGCAACACGTCGGCGATTTTGCGCTCGGCGTTGCGAATGTGCTGGGAGAACGTCGCCGGAGCGACGCCGAGCGTCTCGGCGATTTCCTCGCCGCTGTTGTCGCGAGGCCACTCGAAAAACCCCGAGAAGTACGCGGCCTCAAGCGCGGTGCGCTGTTTCTCGGTGAGCTCCTCGAACACCCGACTGCGGAACTCGCCGGTCGTGACGCTGTCCTGTTCGACTGTTCGCTGAGCGACCAGTTCGGCCTCGGGAAACCGCTCCCGGAGCGCTTCGAGGAGCGAGCGAACGTCAACGTCCGACGGCAGTTCGACGACAGCGTGACACTCCCCGTTCCGGACAGTCGCCGAGCGGACGCGCCCGCCGAACGTTGCGATGGTACCGGTCAGCGGTGGGGCTGTCTGTGTCACCTCGAACTGGTGGAATTCCTCGCCGGCACCGACCGGTGAGATGCGTTCGATGCTATCGACCGCGTCCGCGAGTCGTTCGACGGCATCGGTGTCGAGTCCGTCGGCGGTGAGATACTGCACGTACTCGTCGTCGCCGGCCGGGAGCGTCCGATCGACGCGAATCGTGTAATCTTCGCCCGCAGCGGCGTCGACCAGCGGCGTTTCCAATTCGGGTAGCCGCAGTTCGAGTTCCGTCAGGACATCGCTCATCAGGGTTTGCTTGCGCTGGAACGCCTCGAACGCGTGGCCGAGGACGTTCCCGAGCGTTTCGAGAATGTCGTCCTCGTGCCCACGAAACGCCCCTGAACGCTTCGAGTAGATCGTCAGGACGCCGTACAGTGATCGTCGGTGGGTGATCGGGATCGATGCCAGCGACCGATACCCGCACTCGAGTGCGGCCTCGCGCCAGCGCTCGTCGCCGCCATCGTCGAGCTCCGAGACGAGTTGTATCTCCTTCGAGCGGACGGCCTGCGTTGCTGGTTCGTGCCCGTCGTCGCCGTCCTGTCTAGCAAGCTCGTTGAGACGCTCACACGACTCACCCGCCGACGCCGAGAGCGTGACGGCGTTGGTCCCGCGATCGAAGTCGCCGAACCACGCCGCCGCGTAGGTGTCGGACTCGACCAACCGGTCACAGACGCGCTGTTCCATCTCGTCGCGCGTCGGCGTCTCGATCACCGATGTCGTGATGTCCTGCAGCACGCGATGGAGTTGGTTGATCGCTGCCAGACGCCGCCCCCGCGCCTTCAGGGCTGTTTCTGCCCGATACTTCTCGACCGCATTCCGGATCCGGTTCGCCAAGACGGCCGGCTGTTCGTCGGTCAACGACAGCGGGACGTAATCGGTAACGCCCGCCGAAATCGCCTCGCTGGCCAGTTCCTCGCTCCCGTCGCCGGCATAGAGGACCACGGGGAGCGAACGGTGTTCTTCCCGGATCGCGTACAGCACCGAGATACCGTCGGTGTCCGACAGCTCTTCGTCACAGACGACGCAGTCGATCTCGTCCTCGCCGACGAGCGTCTCGGCCCGGTCCCTGCTGGTGGCAGTCATCACGTCGGTCGCAGGCCGGGACTCTCGCAGCGCCGCCGCCGTCGAATCGACGGCGTCCGGGCGTCCAGCGAGCAGCACCGTCGGCTCGACGACGTCCGTGACGGTTTCCATTGCGTGCCGGTACGTCGAACGCCACAAAATACGTTTCCTACCAGTCTGATTCACCAAGATATCTGCATAGTTGCACGACAGATTTCTCGCCTAACGCTCCCGTGCTGGAGGCGCCCCGCCGCTGTCGTCTCAGCGATCAGGGTGCTTGCGCCGGTCGCGGCAGTTCGTCCGGAACTCGCTGCCGCGAGCCACGGCGTCTCCCGCGTCGCCGGCCGGTGACATCGGCGTAACCTAGTGGTGTTGCTGTCCGCAAAACCATACCAACGTCGGGCGCCTACGAGACGTTAATGGCACCTACAACTGCCGGACTCCACCACGTGACCGCGATGGCTGGCGATCCCCAGCGCAACGCCGATTTCTACGTCGGCACGCTCGGACTGCGCTTCGTCAAGCGAACGGTCAACCACGACGACACCGGAACCTATCACTTCTACTTCGGCGACGAGGTCGGGACGCCGGGGACGAACATCACCTTCTTTCCGTGGCCCGAGTCGGGACGTTCCGGGCAGTTCGGCGCCGGCCAGACCCGCGACACCGCCTACGCGATCCGGCCCGACTCGCTCGAGTACTGGACCGACCGCCTCGACGACCGCGGCGTCGAGTTCGAGCGAACCGAGCGGTTCGACGAGACGGTTCTCCGGTTCGAGGACCCCGACGGGATCGGTCTCGAACTCGTCGCCACCGACCTCGCGGACGACGCCGAAGTGCAGCCGTGGGCCGACGGGCCGGTCCCGGTCGAGCACCAACTCCGCGGGTTCCACGGCGTCACGCTCGGCGTCGCCGAGTTCGGACCGACAGAGTCGGTGCTGACCGACGTTCTCGGCTACGAACTCGACCGACAGGCCGACGGTCGCCGCCGCTACCGCGCCGCCGACGGTGGGCCCCACTCCATCGTCGACCTCGTCGAGACCGACGCGGGCCGCGGGCAGATGGGCGTCGGGACGGTCCATCACGTCGCGTTTATGGCCGAGGACGAGGCCGAACAGGAGCAGTACCGTGAGGCGTTCGCCGAGCGCGGGCTGCGAGCGACCACGATCGTCGACCGGACATACTTCCGGTCGATCTACTGCCGCGAGCCCGGCGGCGTCCTCTTCGAGATCGCCACGACCGGCCCCGGCTTCACCGTCGACGAAGATATCGACGAGCTGGGCTCTTCGCTGGTGCTGCCCGAGCGGCTCGAAGCCAAGCGCGAGGCGATCGAAGCCCAGTTGCCCGCGTTCGACGGTCCCTCGATCGATCACTCCTCGGCCGACGCCGGGAGCGAGTAGATGGCTCGTCCAGACGCCATCGCCTCGCCTCGTGACGGCTTCCGGTTCGAGTACGACCCGGGCGTCGTCCGGTTCGGCTCGGGGAGCGCCGCCGAACTGGTCGACGAACTCGATCGGCAGGGAATCGAGCGCGCGCTCGTCGTCTGTGGCTCGACCGTCGGATCGACGCCGGACGTGATCGACCCCGTGACCGAGGGGCTGGGCGACCGGCTCGCGGGCGTGTTCGCCGAGACGACGCCGGAAAAGCGCCTCGCCACCGCCTACGACGGGCTCGACGCCGTCAGCGAGCACGACGCCGACGCGCTGGTCGCGCTCGGCGGCGGGAGCAGTCTCGACGTGGCGACGCTGATCAGCGCGCTCTCGGCCGACGACCGCGACCCCGAAGCGGTCGGTCGGGAACTCGCCGACACGAGCTCGATCACCGTTCCTGACGGCGATTTGCTCCCCGTCGTCGGCGTTCCGACGACGCTCGCCGGCGCCGACCTCTCGGCGGTGGCCGGCGTGACGGCGTCGCCCGACTCGGGCCTCGTCGAGCCGGATGACGTGCCAGCCGGCACAGACGCCGTCGGCGGCGGCGTCTCGGACCCACGGCTGATGCCCGCCGCGACCGTCTACGATCCCGAACTCTTTGCCACGACGCCCGAGCGCGTGCTCGCGGCCTCGGCGATGAACGGCTTCGACAAGGGCGTCGAGACGCTCTATGCGTCGAACGCGACGCCAGTCACGGACGCGACGGCGGCCCGCGGATTGGGCCTGCTCGCCGACGGCCTCCGCAGGCTCGGCGATGAGGGGCCGACTGCGGAAGTCCTCGAACCCGTCGTCGAAGGCATCCTGCTCGTCCAGTACGGCATCTCGCGGCCCGGCGAGACGACGCTCTCTGTGATCCACGCCTTCGGCCACGGGTTGACTCGGACCTCCGATGTCCAGCAGGGCGCCGCTCACGCGGTCATCGCACCGCACGCACTCAGATATCTCTTCGAGCGCGTCGACGCCCGCCGGGACCTGCTCGCCGACGCGCTCGGCGCGCCCGACGCCGCAGATCCCGCCGAGGCAGTCGTCGATGCCGTCACCGAGGTCCGCGACGCGCTGGGGCTTCCCGCGCGACTCCGTGATGTCGACGGCCCTGAGCCCGAGGCGTTCCCGCAGGTCGCCGAAGAGATCGTCGCGGACTCGTTCATCGCTAACGCGCCGCCCGGACTCGCTGTCCGGGCAGAAGAAATCGAAGCCGTGCTGCGCGAGGCGTACTGACGCCGACTTCGCCGCAGCGATTGGTAGCTATTCGTCGACCAGATCGGCCAGCAGCGCCGAGACGTACTCGATTTCGTCCTCGTTGACGCCGTGGCCCATCCCCTCGTAGAGGCGCTTCTCGACGTCGGCGTCCAGATTCTCGAACACCGACGCCGACTCGTGGACGCGCTGTTCGGGGATGTGGGGGTCCACGTCGCTGCAGCCGAAGAAGGCGGGCGTCCCTTCGAGGTCGCCCTCGTAGTCGCCTTCGTCGATCGCCTCGCCGATCAGCCCGCCGCTCAGCGCGACCAGCCCGCCGTAGCGCGTCGGATTTCTGGCGACGAACTCGCTGGCGAGACAAGCGCCCTGCGAGAACCCCAGCACGACGACGCGCTCGGTCGGGATGCCGGCGTCGGTCGCCCGCTCGACGGCGTCGCCGACCGCTTGCAAGCCCGAACTCCGACCGGGCTCGTTCTGCTCGACGGGCGCGAGGAAGGAGTTGGGATACCACGTGTTTCGGGCGGCTTGGGGGGCGAGGTAGGCCACGCCGTCCTGATGGAACTCCTCGCCCATCCCGACGATACTTTGGGCGGTCGCACCCCGGCCGTGGACGAGCACCGCGGCGGCGTCGGCGTCCTCCAGTTCCGCGCCGGCCGTCACGAGCGGCTGGTCCCGATGGGGACCGCTCACGCCGATCGCCCTCCGTTCGCGGCCGGTTCCCCCGTCAAACGTCGTGGTTCTTGCATGGCTTCAGATAGCGCCTGCGACGCCTTTAGTGTCCTCCCACCGGAAACGAACGTCATGGCCACAACCGAGGAGCTCGTCCGCACGTACTACGCCGCCCTCGACGAGCACGCCTACGACGACCTGCGCGGGGTGCTCGATCCCGAGTTCGTGCAGGAGCGGCCCGACCGGACGTTCGAGGACCGCGAGTCGTTCGTGGCGTTCATGCGCGACGACCGCCCGAACGCGGACACGACCCACGAGATCGACGGCGTGATCGTCGACGACTCGCGCGTGGTCGTCGAGGGGCGGCTATTCGACTCGGCGGGCGAGGAACTGTTCCGATTTGCCGACGTTCACACCGTCGACGACGAACGGATCGTCCATTTGAGAACGTATACGCAGTAGAAAAGCCGTAGCGACCTACTCTTTCTCGCCCGCACCGACTGCCGACTCGCCGACCGGGTCGTGACCCTCGATGACTTCCTGTCCGCCCATGTAGGGACGGAGCGCCTCGGGCACGGTGACGGTACCGTCGTCGTTCTGGTAGTACTCCAGCACCGCGACCAGCACGCGCGGGATGGCGACGCCGGAGGCGTTGAGCGTGTGGATGTAGTCCGCGGACTCGTGGCGCTCGGGGCGATACCGAAGTCCGGCGCGCCGGGCTTGGAAGTCCTCGAAGTTCGACGCCGAGGAGACTTCGAGCCAGCGCCCGCCGACCTCGGGGCCGTCCTCCATGTCGTCGCCGGGGGCCCAGACCTCGATGTCGTACTTTTTGGCCTGCGTGAAGCCCATATCGCCCGTACACATCTCCAGCACGCGGTAGGGCAGATCGAGGCGTTCGAGCACTTCGGCGGCCTCCTCGACCAGCTCGTCGAGGCGCTCGTAGCTCTCCTCGGGACGGACGAAGTTGACCAGTTCGATCTTGTGGAACTGGTGGACCCGGACGTATCCCCGGGTTTCGGTGCCGTGTTCGCCGGCCTCGCGGCGGAAGTTCGGCGAGAACGCCTGGTGTTTGATCGGGAGGTCGTCGTCCAGCAGGATCTCGTCGCGGTACATGTTGGTGACCGGCACCTCCGCGGTCGGCAGGAGCCAGAGATCGTCGTCGTCGATCTCGTCGTCCTGCCGCGAGCCGATGCGGTAGGCGTCCTCGTCGAACTTCGGCAACTGCCCGGTACCCTCCATCGACGCGGAGTTGACGGGGATCGGCGGCAGCACGTCGAGGTACTCCTGCTCGCGGTGCACGTCGAGCATGAACTGTATCAGCGCGTGCTCTAGGCGCGCGCCCTCGCCCTTGACGAACTGGAACCCGCCGCCGGAAACTTTCGCGCCGCGCTCGAAGTCGAGCACGTCGAGTTCCTCGCCGAGATCGTAGTGCGGGATGACCTCCTCGGGCAGGTCACGAAGCTCGTCGAACCCCCAGCGGTCGACCTCGACGTTGTCGGCCTCGTCGTCGCCGACCGGCACGTCCTCGTCGGGGATGTTGGGGAGTTCGAGCATGCGCTCGTCGATCTCGTCTTTGAGTTCGTCGGCGCGGTCCTCGACGTCTTCGAGTTCGTCTTTGAGTTCCTGCGAGCGCTCGATCGCCTCTTGGGCTTTCTCCTCCTCGCCGGACTGCTTGTACTCGCCGATCTGGCGGCTGACCTCGTTGCGCTCGTGGCGCAGGTCGTCGCCGCGGGCCTTCAGCTCGCGCCACTCCTCGTCGAGCGCGATGATCTGGTCTACGTCGACGCCGTCGACGCCTTTCACCTCGACGGCTCGGCGCACCTGCTCGGGGTCCTCGCGGAGCAACGTTCTGTCGAGCATTCTTGTTCGGCAGTTCCGCGGCGCGTGGCAAAACCGTGTCGATGCCGGGGCTTCGGCGTCGGCCAGCGCTCGCGTTCGACGCCGCCGGACGGGGTGTCGCTCGACGCCGCTGGTCAATTGCTGCTCGACGCCGCTGATCGAGCGTGCGGTTCGACGCCGTTGCTCTGTCCTCGTTACCTGAACTTCGCCAGCAGCGAGTCGACGAAGCCATCGTCGTCTTCGTTGTCGGCGTCCGCTCCCTCGCTGTCGGCGTCCTCGTCGTCGGTTTCGGCCGCGCCAGCCTCGTCTTCGGCATCGTCCACAGCCGCCGCTTCGGCGTCCGCCTCGGTATCGTCGGCGTCGTCGCCCTCTCCTTCGACATCCTCGTCGAGGTCTGCGCGCAGGTCCTCCGGCGGCTCGAACAGGTCGCCGCCACACTCATCACAGACCTCGGCGTCGGGGTCGACCACGGCGTCGCAGTGGTGACAGTATCTCATTGCCCGGTTGTTCCCGTTCGGGTGTCATAAGATTGCGGGGCCGACCGCTGGTGTCTCCGGTGATGCGGCGACAGCAACGGCTTCCGGCGCGGCAAGTTCTTTGAGGACGGGGGACGGGCGTCAAGGTATGGCAGCAGGCGATGTCTTCGAGGTGACGACGGGCGAGTGCGAGGACCTACACTACGTCGATACCGGGATGTACGACTCCCCGGAGTACGGCTCGGTGTACGTGTTAGACGCCGAGCGCCCCGCGGTGATCGACACCGGGATCGGCACGAACTACGAGCGCGTCGTCGACGCGATCGAGGAAGTCGGACTCTCTCTCGACGACATCGAGGTGATCGCGGTGACGCACGTCCACCTCGATCACGCCGGCGGCGCGGGCTTTCTCGCGCGGGACTGCCCGAACGCCGACGTGTACGTCCACGAGATCGGCGCGCGCCACCTCGCCGACCCCGAGCGCCTCGTCGAGGGGACGAAGCGCGCGGTCGGCGATCAGTGGGAGTACTACGTCGAACCGCGCTCGATCGCCGCCGACCGGATCGTCGAACTCTCCGACGGCGACGCGATCGATCTTGGCGACCACGAACTGATCGCCCACCACGCGCCCGGCCACGCCCCCCATCAGGTCGTCTTCGAGGACCCCGCCAACGACGCCGTCTTTACCGCCGACGCCGCCGGCATCTGGGTGCCGTCGCTGGATCAGATCGAACCGACCTCGCCGCCGTCGAACTTCGATCTGGAGGCGGCGCTCGACGACGTGGAGATGCTGCAGGACCTCGGCGTCGAGACGCTGTTGTTCGCTCACTTCGGACCGTGTCCGGCCGACGGCGTGCTCGACGAGTACGCCGACGTGCTGGCCGAGTGGGTCGACGCCGTCGAGCGCGAACGCGCCGAGCAAGCGGATGACGAAGCCGTCATCGAGCACTTCGCGGGGAACGTCGATCCCGAACTCGTGGAGGTCTGGGGTGAGCACAAGACGCGCGCCGAGACGGCGATGAACGTTCGGGGCGTGCTGGGCTACCTCGATCAGCGATGACGGGACTCGACGTAGGGCGTCCGGTCGATCCAGCCACCCGACTGTACACAACTATACACGCCCTGCCAGTTCAGGACCTTTTATCATGAACGGGGGGCGTTGACATGCACATGAACTGGCGAGAGGCAGAACGGGACTTCTCCGACGAGGTGACGCGGATGACGACGCTCCCGCGGATGTTCGAAGCGAGCGCGGAGCGCAACGAGAACCGCCCCGCCCAGCGGTACAAAGGCGGCGTGTACGATCGGTCGCTGACCGACAGCGTACTGCCGGCGGCCCCCGACGACGAGTTCCGGTCGATCCCCTACGCCGAGATGCGCTCGATCGTCCGTCACCTCGCGGCCGGGTTCCGCGACCTCGGCGTCGAGTCGGGCACGCGCGTGGGCCTCTTCTCCGATACGCGCATGGAGTGGGCCCAGTCGGACTTCGCGCTGCTGGCCGCCGGCGGCGTCGTCACGACGGTCTACACCGGTTCCTCGCCCCGGCAGGCTCAGTACCTCCTCGACGATCCGGGCGCGACCGGCGTCGTCGTCGAGAACGAGGAACTGCTCGATCGCGTGCTGGCCGTCGAGGACGAACTCGATCTGGAGTTCATCGTCGTGATCGACGAGTTCGACGAGCGCGACGACGCCTTCGACCGTGAGGACATCCTGACGCTCGCGGACGTTCACGACCGGGGCGCGGAACTGTTCGATCCCGACGAGTACGAATCGTGGCTCGACGAGCGCGACCCCGAGGATCTGGCGAGTCTGATCTACACGTCGGGGACGACCGGCCAGCCCAAGGGCGTCGAACTCACCCACCACAACTTCCGGTCGAACGTCAACCAGGTGTACACCCGATACGGTCCCCGACCGGACAAGGGCGACGTACCGGCGATCGACCAGACCACGCAGACCGTCTCCTTTCTCCCGCTTGCCCACGTGTTCGAGCGCCTCGCGGGCCATTTCTTGATGTTCGCCGTCGGCGCCTGCGTCGCCTACGCCGAGAGTTCCGATACCGTACAGGAGGACTTCCAGACTGTCGGGCCGACCACCGCAACCAGCGTTCCGCGGGTGTACGAGAAGATGTACGACGCGATCCGCGAGCAGGCCCAAGAGTCCGATCTGAAGGCCCGGATTTTCGAGTGGGCGACCGACGTGGGACGGGACTACCACGAGGCCGACTCGCCGGGATTCGTGCTCGAAGCCAAGCGTAAAGTCGCCGACAAGCTCGTGTTCGGGCAGGTCAAGGAAGCACTTGGTGGGAACGTCGACTTCTTCATCAGCGGCGGCGGCAGCCTCTCGGCGGAACTCTGCGCGCTCTATCACGGCATGGGCTTGCCGATCATGGAGGGGTACGGTCTGACCGAGACGGCACCGGTCGTCGCCGTCAACCCGCCCGAGGAGCCCAAGGTCGGCACGATCGGCCCGCCGGTCGTCGACGCCGAAGTCCGGGTCGACGAGTCCGTCGTTTCCCAGCAGAAGTACGAGGAACTGCCGGGCGACGTGGGCGAGTTGCTCGTCAAGGGGCCAAATGTCACGTCGGGTTACTGGAACCGGCCGGACGAGACCGAGTCGGCCTTTGTCTCGGACGCCGCGCTCGACGCCGGCGGGGCGGGCGACGCCGCCGACGCCGCGGCGTCAGCCGACGACGGCGAATCAGCCGAAGCCGATGGCGGGGCCGCGGCCGAGGCGTCCGACGACCGCTGGTTCCGCACCGGCGACGTGGTTCATCTCCGTCCCGACGACTACATCGAGTTCAAGGAGCGCGCCAAGCAGATTCTCGTGCTGTCGACGGGCAAGAACGTCGCGCCGGCGCCGATCGAGGACGCCTTCGCCTCCAGCGAGGTCGTCGAGCAGTGCATGGTCGTCGGCGACGGCCGCAAGTTCGTCTCCGCGATCGTCGTCCCGAACCTCGACGGCCTGCAGAAGTGGGCCGACAGCGAGGGGATCGACCTGCCCGACGACGAGGACGCGCTGGCCGACGACGAGCGGGTCCGAGAGCGCATCCAGCGCGAGGTCGACGAAGTCAACGAGAACTTCGAGACCTACGAGCAGATCAAGAAGTTCCGGCTGGTCGGTCAGGAGTTCACCGAGGACAACGACCTGATGACGCCGACGATGAAGAAAAAGCGCCGCAACATCTTGGAGCGCTTCGAGCCCGAGATCGACTCGATGTACGAGTAGGAGGCTCCTACACTCGTTCTCTCGGACTGGGACTCCGAAAAAACGACCCACTAATTTATTATTATAGAGTCTGACTGACACGCTAGCTATGAGCTGGCGGGATGCCGAACGGGAGTACGACGACGAGATAACGGAGCTACAGACGCTCCCGAAAACGTTCGAGGCGGCCGCCCGGCGCCACGGCGGGCAGTCCGCCCAGCAGTATAAGGGTGGTATCTACGACCGGTCGCTGGCCGGTGTCGCGGTCGACCCGGCGCCGGACGGCGAGTACGCGTCGATCACCTACGACGAGATGCGCGAGATCGTCCGGTATCTGGCGGCCGGGTTCCGCGACCTCGGCGTCGAGCCGGGCACGCGCGTGGGCATCTTCGCTGACACGCGCATGGAGTGGGCCCAATCGGACTTCGCGCTGCTGGCCGCCGGCGGCGTCGTCACGACGATCTACGAGGGATCGTCGCCGGATCAGGTGGAGTATCTACTCGACGACCCGGGCGCCACCGGCGTCGTCGTCGAGTCCGAAGACCATCTCGATCGCGTGCTGGCCGTCGCCGACGACGTGGGGATCGACTTCGTGGTAGCGATGGACGACCTCGACGGCGCGGCCGGCGAGCGGGCGAACGTCTATACGCTCGCGGATATCTACGAACGTGGCGCCGAACTGTTCGATCCCGACGAGTACGAGTCGTGGCTCGACGCCCGGGATCTCGACGATCTGGCGACGCTGATCTACACGTCCGGGACGACCGGCCAGCCCAAAGGCGTCGAACTCACCCACCGGAACCTCCGTGCGAACGTCTCTCAGATCTACCGGCGGGTCGCGCCACGCCCCGATCGGGACGCCTCGTTGCCCTCGATCGACCACGAGACGCGGGCCGTCTCGTATCTCCCGCTGGCTCACGTCTACGAGCGCACCGTCGGCCACTATCTCATGTTCGCCGTCGGCGCCTCGGTGGGCTACGCCGAGAGCCCCGATACCCTGCAGGACGACTTTCAAGCCATCAAGCCGACGGCGGCGACCAGCGTCCCGCGGGTGTACGAGAAGATGTACGACGCGATCCGCGAGCAGGCCCAAGAGTCCGATCTGAAGGCTCGGATCTTCGAGTGGGCCACCGATGTCAGCAAAGAGTACCAGCGCGAGGAGCGCCCCGGGCTCGGGCTCAAAGTCAAGATGAAAGTCGCTGACGCGCTGGTGTTTTCTGACGTTCGGGACGCGCTCGGCGGCGAACTGGAAATTCTCAACAGCGGCGGCGGGACGCTCTCGCCGGACCTCTGTCGACTGTATCACGGGATGGGGCTGCCGATCCACGAGGGGTACGGCCTGACCGAGACGGCGCCGGTCGTCTCGACGAACCCGCCCGAGGACGTCAAGGTCGGTACGATCGGCCCGCCGCTGCCCGACGTCGAGGTGAAGATCGACACCTCGGTCGTCCCCGAAGGCGAGTTCACCGACCAGATCGGGGAGGTCGGCGAGTTGCTCGTCCGCGGCCCGAACGTCACCTCTGGGTACTGGAACAAGCCCGAAAAGACCGAGGCCGCCTTCACAGAGATCGACGGCAAGCGGTGGTTCCGGACCGGCGACATCGTCCAGCAGCGCCCCGACGACTACCTCGTGTTCCGCGAGCGGGCCAAACAGCTACTGGTGCTGTCGACGGGCAAGAACGTCGCGCCGGCGCCGATCGAAGACGCCTTCGCCTCCAGCGAGGTCGTCGAGCAGTGTCTGGTCGTCGGCGACGGCCGCAAGTTCGTCGGCGCCCTGCTCGTTCCGAACATCGAAGGCTTGCGCAAGTGGGCTGACCGCGAAGGGGTCGACCTCCCGGCCGCCGACGCGCTGGCTGACGACGAGCGCGTCCGAGAACGCATCCAGCAGGAGGTCGACGAAGTCAACGAGAACTTCGAGCCCCACGAACGGATCAAGAAGTTCCGGCTGGTCGGTCAGGAGTTCACCGAGGACAACGACCTGATGACGCCGACGATGAAGAAGAAACGGCGCAACATCTTGGCGCGGTTCGACGAGCAGGTCGCGGACATCTACGACGCCGACGAGCCCTCCGACACCGAACCGGCGCCAGCCGAGTGATCGTCGCTCCACCGCGAGACGATCGATTGGCTATCGATTCCTGAACTATTCCCTAGATTGCCCCTGTACCGAGAGGCCGATCCGGCTTTCGTTCTGGAGCCGGTGTCCGGATGGGAAACCGGTTTGTAAGTAGCAACCCAAGGCCCGCTGTGGGTCGTTTCAACAATTACACCCGTCGGACGCCGCTGGCCAGCGGCGAGGTGCGATGAACGTCGCGCTCGGCCTCCAGTCGCTGGCGCCGCTCCAGCAATCCGGCGGCCACTCGAACATTGTCATTATCATCGCGGCGATCATCGCCGTCGGCATCGGTGCGCAGGTGATCGCCGACCGGTTCCGCGTGCCCAGCGTGCTGTTTTTGATACTCGCGGGGATCATCATGGGGCCGGAAGGGCTCGACCTCATCCACTTTGCGCCCGAAACGCTTTCGGCGATCGTTGGCATCAGCGTCGCCATTATCGTGTTCGAGGGGGCCTTTCACCTCAAGCTCGATAAGATCCGGACGGCGCCGTCGGCCGCGGTCAACCTCGTGACGATCGGCGCCCTGATCGCGTTTCTGGGTACCAGCGCCGCCGTTCACTTCCTGCTGCCTGCCGCGTGGGACATCTCGCTCCTGATCGGCGCTCTGCTGGTTGCCACCGGGCCGACCGTCATCACGCCGATCCTCGAAGTCGTTCCCGTACGTGACCGCGTTGCCGCGGCGCTCGAAGTCGAGGGGATCGTCAACGACGTCACGGCGGCGATCCTCGCGATCGTCGTGTTCAAGGGCGTCACCGCCGAGCGCCTCGAAGACGTCCAGTTCGTCTCGCTGTTTTTCGAGCGGCTGGGCGCCGGCCTGATCGTCGGCGGCGTCGTCGCGCTCGTGCTGTGGTATCTCTTCGAGCACGTCGATCTCTCCCGGGGGAGCGCTCCCCAGCACGCCCGCCTGCTGACGCTGGCCGGCGCCATCGTCGCATTCGCAGGCGCTAACACCATCGCCAAGGAAGCCGGCGTCGCCGCGGCGGCGACCGCCGGCATCCTGCTCGGCAACGCCGACGTTCCCTACGAGGAACAGATCGAGGAGTTCAAAGGCGATATGACGCTGATCGTCCTGTCGTTCGTCTTCATCGCGCTGGCCGCCCAGATCGAGTTCAGCACGCTCGCAGTCGTCGGCTGGCGCGGCCTGTTGGTCGCCGTGCTCGTCGGGGTCGTCATCCGGCCGCTGCTGGCGTGGATCTCGACCTCCGGTGAGCGCTTCACCCGGAACGAACGGCTCTTTATCGGACTCGTCGGCCCGCGCGGGATCATTCCCGCGTCGGTCGCAACGCTGTTCGCGCTCGAACTGCAGACGCTGGCGGCCGAGACCAACACCCCGGAGCTCGCCGCCGAAGCCGACCTGCTGCTCGGAACCGTCTTCCTGACCATCCTACTGACGGTCGTCTTCCAAGGCGGCCTCGCCAGACAGATCGCAGAAAAACTAGACGTACTACCAATGCGCGTACTCATCGTCGGAGGCGGTCGCGTGGGGCTTGCCCTCGCCGAACGCCTCGAAGACCGCGGAGAAAACGTCGTCATCGTCGACGACCGGAAGGATAGCATCGAAACCGCCCGCGAGCGCGGCTTCACCGTCCACCAAGGTGACGGCACCGACTCGGAGGTACTCGAACAGTCCGGCGCCGACCACGCCAAGACCGTCATCGCCGCGACCGGCAACGACGACGCCAACCTGTTGGTCGCCCAACTTGCAAGCTCGAAGTTCGATGTCGAACGCGTGCTCGCGCGCGTCAACGAGCCGAGCAACGTCGACGCATTCGAAGACCTCGGCGTCGAGACGGTCTCCTCGTCGCTGGCGACCGCGTGGGCGATCGACAACATGATCGAGCGCCCCGCGCTGTCGGACTGGATGACCAAGATCGGCCGCAGCGGCGACGTACAGGAGATCGAAGTCACCGCCGAGGATCTGACCGGCCGAACCATCGACGACCTCGACGACGAGATTCCAAACGGCGCCATCATCGCACTGGTCAGCCGTAACGGCGACAACCGCATTCCCGAACCCGACTTCACGCTGGAGTACGGCGATCACATCACCTTCATCGGGCGGACCGAAGCCGTCCACAACGCGATCGACCGCTGGCATCCCCACGACTGACCGATCCCGATTTCGTCTCGCGCTGGCGTCCGAATGCTTAGCAGGCGGGCTACCGTACTGCTCGCCATGCCGACCCACGATCTCTCGCAGCCCCTCGACGCAGCGGGGTCTGTCTACCCCGGCGACCCGGATGTGTCGGTGACTCCACACGCCACGCACGAGGCCGATGGCTACCGAGTTCACGCGCTCGAACTGGGCACGCACGGCGGTACCCACGTCGACGCGCCGAGTCACCTGCTCCCTGACGGCCGAGACCTCGACGAGTTCGACCTCTCGACGTTCGCGTTCGACGCCGTCCGCATCGACTGTACCGACTACGGTGCCCGCGAGCCGATCGGCAAAGACGCCGTCGTCGAGGCACTCAGCGATGTCGATGCCGGGACGCCGACGGACGCCGACGCCGGGACGCCGACGGACGCCGACGCCGGGACGCCGACGGACGCCGACGCAGTGGTCGTCCACACCGGCTGGAGCGCCTACTGGGGCACCGACCAGTACTTCGATCATCCGTACCTCTCGGCCGACGCCGCGGCCGCCCTCGCCGAGGCGGGACTGCACGTCGGCGTCGACACGCCGAACGTCGATCCGACGCCGTCGGCCACCGGGGCCGGGTCGGACGACGAACCGGAGGGGTTTCCGGCCCACCGCGAACTGCTCGGGAGCGATCGACTACTGGTCGAAAACCTCCACAATCTTGGCGCGCTCCCCGAGCGCTTCGAGCTGTGTGCCTATCCGCTTCCGATTCGGGACGCCGACGGCGCGCCTGTTCGGGCGGTGGCGCGTGTCGAGGAGTAGGTCCTGTGGGCTGCCAGATCGACCGAGCTACTGGTAACGCCCGCGGGATTCGATCTCCCGGAGCTGCTCGATTACGGCCTCGTCGCCGGCCGCAGCGTAGCCCGCCTCGACGGCCTCACGCATCGCCGCGGGGTCCTCGGCGGTGCCGTCGAGGCTCTGCTCGAAGACGTGCAGGTCCATCGCGTAGTCCTCGACGGCGTCGGTGTAAAAGCCGAGGCCGAAGTCGATGCAGTAGACGCGCTCGACGTCGGTGTCGACCCGGACGTTCCGGGTCGTCGGATCGCCGTGGACGATGCCGGCGCCGTGGAGCGTCGCCAGATGGCGACCGACGGCGCGGGCGCGCTCGGCGGTCAGCGCCGCCTGCAGGTCGGCGTCGCCCACGCGCTCGAAGACGATGGTGGCCTCGCGCGGGTCGACCTCTCGGACCAGCGGCGTCGGGACGCCGTGGCGTCGCGCCTCGCTGGTGAGTCGCGCTTCGAGCGTCGTGCGCTGGCGGCGCAGGCGCTCGTCGAGTTCCGGATGGCGGTAGCGCTTTTCGGCCCGGCGCTTGACGACGCGGTCGCCGTCGATCTCGACCGTGGCTTCGGCGCCCCGCAGCTCGTCGCCGTCGGCGGCGTTCGTCGGGATGCGCGCAACGCTTTCGTCTTCTCGCCACGTCACCGGCACCTGATCGGGCCGGTAGTCCGAGTCGATGCGTGAGTCCTCGATCTCGATGGTCTGGCCGGCCTCGTACATCGTCGCGCCCAGCACCGCGATCATGCCGGCGTTGTCCCGCAGGAAGCGCGGCTCGGGCGCGAAGAAGTCGGCGCCGCGTTGCTCGCACATCGCCGCGAGCATCTCTCGGAGCCGTTCGTTCTGGCCGACGCCGCCGCCGAGCACGAGTTCGTCGCTGCCGGTCAGCGAGAGGGCGCGCTCTGCGACCTCCGTCAGCATCGCAAAGACGGTCTCTTGCAGCCCGACACAGACGTCCTCGACGGGCTGGCCCCGGTCGTAGGCCTGCTTGGCAGCGCTCATGATGCCCGAAAACGAGAAGTCCATCCCCTTGACGACGTAGGGTAACTCGGCGTACTCGCCGTCTTTCGCTGCCTCCTCGACCTTCGGGCCGCCGGGGTGGGACCAGCCGACGTGGCGGGTGAACTTGTCGATCGAGTTGCCGACGCCGGTGTCCATCGTCTCGCCGAGCACGCGATATCGGCCGTCGTGGAAGCCGAGCACGTGGGCGTTGGCGCCGCTGGCGTTCAGACAGACCGGCGAGTCAAAGCCCGAGCGGTGGCGTCCGATCTCCAGATGTGCGACCATGTGGTTGACGCCGACGAGCGGTACGTCGAGCGTCTGGGCGAGCGAACGCGCAGCGGTGCCGACGATCCGCAGGCACGGACCGAGACCGGGGCCTCGGGAGAACGCCACCGCATCGACGAGTGGCTCGTCCTCGCCGGCGCGGTCGGCCGCCTCGGCGAGTGCGGCGTCGACGACCGCCGGGATCGCGTTGTGCATGTGCTCTGCGGCCTCGCTCGGGTCGATGCCGCCGCTCTCGGGCAGGTAGGCGTCGGTCTCTATAAAAACGTCGTCGGCCTCGGAATCGTACAGGCCCGCGCTAGCCGCCCAAGCGGTCCCCTCGATTCCGAGAACGCGCATTATCGGTGTGCGCTACTCCCACTCGGTGTACCCGCACTTGCCGCAGTGCAGGCGGTCACCGTGGTCCGCGAGGAACGAGTCGCCACAGCGGGGGCACTGCTCGCGGTCGGTCGTGCCGTCGTCGTCGTAGAGTTCGTGTCGGGGCATCTTAGGCCTCCTCCGCTTCCTCGGCCTCGCCCTCGGCCGTGATCTTGTTGCGCTCGAGCATGTGGTCCTGCTCGACGTCCTTGGCGTGGTCGGAGCTCTCGTAGACCTTGGCGCTGCCGATCGTCTTGCGCATCCCGAACTTCGTGTCGAGGCTGCGGACGACGACCTCGCCGGCGTCCTTGTTGAGCTTCGCGGCCAAGCTGTCTCGGACCGAGAGACGCTCGGGCGTGGCTTCGTCGTGGGTGATCTGGAACGTCACGTCGGTTCTGTGCAACATCGGGTTCTCGTCTTCGTCGATGATTTCGACGTCCATGTGTACTCAGTTGTCTCTATTTTGCTCCCGAAGCGCGTAAAAGGATTTCGAACGGAGCCCCAGCGGTTCGATCGACCGCCGTGACCGGCCGCTTTCGGCCTCTCGGTCCGCGTCACCGCCTGACGCGGCCGGGCGGGACACGATGGAACTAAATGCTGCGCCGCAAACGTTCAGATAAGAACCTTCTCTGGTGGTCACTATGTCGGACACCGAACCTCCCGAATCCACGGCAGCCTCCCTACGAACGCCGATCGTCGCCGTCCTCGGACACGTCGACCACGGCAAGACCAGCCTGCTCGACAAAGTGCGCGGCTCGGCCGTCATCGAGGGCGAAGCCGGCGCGATCACCCAGCACATCGGCGCTACCGCCGTCCCGCTGGACGTGATCTCTCAGATCGCAGGCGGTCTGGTCGATCCAGACGACTTCGACCTGCCCGGCCTGCTCTTTATCGACACGCCCGGACACCACTCGTTTACCACGCTGCGCTCGCGCGGCGGGGCGCTCGCGGACATCGCCATCCTCGTCGTCGACGTCAACGACGGCTTCCAGCCCCAGACCGAGGAGGCCATCGAGATCCTCGCTCAGTCCCAGACGCCGTTTATCGTCGCCGCGAACAAGGTCGACACGGTGCCCGGCTGGAACCCCGAGGAAAACGCGCCGATCAAGCAGTCGCTGGATCGCCAAAGCGACCGCGTGCGCGGGGATGTCGACGAGCGTCTCTACGAGATCATCGGCCAACTTTCCGATAAGGGCTTCTCGGCGGACATGTACTGGCGCGTGCAGGACTTCCAGAACAACGTCGGCGTCGTCCCGGTGTCGGCGATGACCGGTGAGGGCGTCCCCGACCTGCTGACGGTGATGATGGGCCTCTCCCAGCGCTACATGAAAGAGGAGATGGCCATCGACGTGGCCGGGCCGGGTGTCGGCACGGTCCTCGAAGTCAAAGAGGAGAAAGGCTTCGGGACAACCATCGACGTGGTGCTGTACGACGGCGTCGTCCGGGAAGACGACACGATCGTCGTCGGGAGCTCCGGCGAGCCGATCGTCACTGACGTGCGCGCGCTGTTGAAACCCCGACCGCTCGCGGAGATCCGCACCGAGAGCCGCTTCGAGAAGGTCGACCAACTCAAAGCGGCATCGGGCATCAAGATCGCCGCGCCGGAACTCGATCGCGCGATGGCGGGCGCACCCGTCCGCGTCGTCCGGGACCGCGAGATCGACGAGGTCGTCGCGGAAGTGCAAGACGAACTGGCCGACATCGCGGTCGACGCCGAAGAGCAGGGCCTCGTCGTCAAGGCCGACACGCTCGGCAGCCTCGAAGCGATGGCAAACGCCTTGGGCGAGGCCGAAATTCCCATCGTGCGCGCGGAAGTCGGCGACGTGGCGCCGCGGGACATCTCGGTCGCCGGTACCGCCGAGGACCCGATGCACGAGGCCATCCTCGCCTTCAACGTCGACGTACTCTCTGACGCCCGCCAGCAGGCCGAAGCCGACGACGTGCGGATCTTCCAGAGCGACGTTATCTACCGACTCATCGAGGAGTACGAGGAGTTCGTCGAGGAGCGCGAGCAGGCCCAACAGGAGGCCGTCTTGGAGAACATCACCCGTCCCAGCCGGTTCCAGATCCTCCCCGATCACACGTTCCGCCAGAACGACCCGGCGGTCGTCGGCGTCGAAATCCTCTCGGGCACGCTCCAGAACAACACGAACGTCGTCGCCTTCGACGGCAAGGAGCCCGAGCGCATCGGCCAGCTCAAGGGCATCCAAAAGGAGGGCGACGACGTGGACGAGGCCCGCAAGGGCGACCGCGTCAGCATCGCCATCGACGGCCCCACGGTGGGCCGCCAGATCGAGGAGGGCGACGAACTCTGGACCGAACTCCACGAGAAACACGCCAAGATCCTCGAACAGGAACTCGTCGACGACATCCCGCCGGACGAGCGCGACGCGCTCCAGATGTATCTGGACAAGCATCGGCGTCGTGACCCGTTCTGGGGGAAATAAACGACGAGTCGGACGTTGTTCTCGCGGCTGCTTTTCCACTCGGAGCGGCGCCACTCGACGGCGTCAGGACGCCGATGCTTGACGTACAATCGTAGCGCGATGCCGCCGCTCGGCGTCCAGACACCCCGACGCCATAGCTCGGCGTCAGTTATCGTCCGTGAAAATCGAATCTCCGATCCCTACCGCGCTGTCGGCGTCACGTCGTTCTGCACGGCCTGTTTGACCTGCAAGGCGGCGCTGGCGGCGAGTCCGCGGGCGACCTCGCTGCGGTCTTCGTCGTCGATCACGGACTCGGACTCGAGATCCTCGCTCTCGGGCGAGAAGCCGGCGCTGACGGGATGGCCGACCGGCGGCTGGACGGCGACGGTTGCGCGAGGGCCGCCGGCGGCCTGACTTACGTCGGCGTCGACGACGTACTCGTCGGGCAGGTACTCCCGGGTCCGGGCGGCGATCTGCGACACGTCCCGGCGGAGCGCGCGCTTTTGCTCGCCAGTGAGTTCGGGCAGGTCGGCGGCGGCGCGCTTGCCGGCCTGCGTGATGCCGGGAGACCCTGCGTACGGCGTATTTCCGTTCATGAACAGTTCTCACCCTCCGTAGGGAATCGCAGTGTAAAAAGATTCGGGCCACGACCGTTTCGGCCACGACCGTGCGACACGCTCGTCAGGCCGTCGCGTTCAGGCTCCGCGGTCGTCAGCGCTGTTCGTCGAGAATGAGTCGGGTCTTCGTGCTCACGACGTCTTCGAGTTCGCGGGCTCTAGTGATGAGTTCGTTGAGCGCCTGCGTGTCGGCGGCGTCGACGACCAGCACGACGTCTTCCTCGCCGCTGACCTGCCAGACGAAATCGACCAACTGCCACTCGGCCATCCGCTCGGAAACCGCCGTCGTGTCGACGTCGACGGCTACGCTGACTTCCAGCATCGCCTTGACGTTGCCCGTGCGCGTCGAGACGGTAAAGCGGTCGATGACGCCCTCGTCGGTCATTCGATCGACGCGGTTCCGCACCGTTCCCTCGGAGGTGCCGACCTGCTCGGCGATCTCGGTGTACGGCGTTCGGGCGTCACGCCGCAACACGTCGAGGATCTCTCGGTCGAGGTCGTCCATTGGATAGCCGTCGGTACGCGCGGGGGCTACTTACTCGTTACGAAATTCGTAACTTCGCTTCGAAAGCAAGCTTTATGCAGCGGAAGTACATACGCATATCGTAACGATGGAAGCCTACGTAGCGCTCGAGGGCGGCCACGTGGTCGAAGCACGCGGCCGTGTCTCCGGTAGCACACGCGGCGAGCTAGTTTTCACAACAGCGTATACGGGATACGAGGAGAGCCTCACCGACCCCTCCTACGAGGAGCAGGTCCTGACCTTTTCCTACCCGCTGATCGGCAACTACGGCGTCCGGGAAGAGCGCTTCGAGTCCGAGCGCGTCCACCCCAACGCCGTCGTCGCCCGCGAACTCACCGACGAGGTCGTCGAGTGGCTCGACGAGGAGGATACGCCCGCAGTTGACCACCTCGACACCCGCGACCTCGTGACCGACATCCGAGAGGGCGGCGCGATGAAGTGTGGTATCGCCGTCGGCGAGGACGTCACCGAGCAGGACGCGCTCGACGAACTCGACGCCTGTAAGGGCATGAGCGAGCACACCGAGATCGGCGAGCAGGTCAGCGTCGACGAGCACGAACACCACGAGGGCGACGGCGGCGTCGACGCCTCGGTCACGCTGATCGATTGTGGCGCGAAGGGCTCGATCGTCGACTCGCTCAACGCCCGCGGCGCTGATGTCGACGTGCTTCCCTACGACGCCACCGTCGAGGATGTCGAATCCTACGACACCGACGTGCTCTTCATCTCCAACGGCCCCGGCGACCCCGCCAACTTCGAGCCGACGATCGAGCTGGTCGACCACTACGTCGGCGAGGTTCCCCTCGCAGGCATCTGTCTCGGCCAGCAGATCGTCGCCGAGGCGCTGGGCGGCACGACCGCCAAGATGGACTTCGGTCACCGCGGCGTCAACCAGCCCGTCATGGACACCCGGACGAAGCAGGTCGTCATGACGACCCAGAACCACGGTTACACCGTCGACGAACCCGGCGAGAAGCTGAACGTCACGCAGTTCAACGTCAACGACGACACGCCCGAAGGCCTCGAAAACGACGAACTCGACATCATCACGCGCCAGTACCACCCCGAGGCCAACCCCGGCCCGAACGACTCGCTCGACTTCTTCGACGACGTGCTCGGCATGACCGATTCGAGCCAGACGGCCGTCCCGGCCGACGACTGAGCACGCGCTGGCTTCCGACCCTTTCGTCTCCGTTCTGCCCCTACATTCAACACCGGGTTCGTGGTAGGCCCACCTGCACTATGCCTGTCGGCAACCTCGGTCCCAGAGAGGTGGTAACGATCGGTCAGGACGCACCACTGCGAGAACTGACCGAAACCCTCGACTCGGCCGGCGTCGGCTCTGCGGTCGTCACCGAGGACGGCGCTCCGATCGGCATCGTCACCGACCGCGACGCCGCGCTTGCGATCCACGCGCACGACGACGTGGCGTCGGCCCCCGTCGAGGCAGTGATGACGGCAGACCCGGCGACGATCTCCGAGGACGCGGAAGTGATCGAGATCGCCCGGAGGATCGACGAGCACAACGTGCGCCGGTTCCCGGTCGTCGACGACAGCGGCGATCTGACCGGCATCGTGACGCTCGACGACCTCGTCTCGACGATCGGCGAACAACTCGACGACGTGGCCGATACGATCGAAGCGCAGTCTCCGGAGTACAGCCCCTGACCGACGGCACGACGCGGCGCCTAGATTTCACTCGGCGTCGCTCTCGACCGTTTCGCTCGCGTACTCGCGGATCGTAGCGTCGTCGACGGCGTCGAGCACGCGCTCGGCCCCGAGTTCCTCGACCAGTCGCTCGACGCCGCTGTCCGATCGCGCCTCGATCTCGGCGTCGGTCAGTCGCGTCTCGAACGCCCGGTCGATGTAGGTTTCCCGCAGCTCTTCGAGTCGGTCGTCGTCGAGACCGTGGTCGTCGCCGGCCTCGTTCTCGAACCACTCGCGCCAGCGGTCCCGATCGGCCCACTCGCCGGTGAACTCGGCGTCCTGCCGGAGCCAGTCGTACTCCGGCGCGACGCCCTCGGGATACCCCTGTGCGAGGCGGTGGTCTTCGAGCAGGCAGCGCGCGACGTGGGCGCCGTTGCCGGCGGCGACGACCGCCTGCGCGCTTCGATGTCCCGCCGGCGAGGCGACGTACAGTCCCTCGATCGGCGTCCGGCCGTCCTCGTCGGCGTAGTCGGGATCGAACTGTTCTTCGACCTCGCCGTGGTGCTCGTGCTCTTCGAACATCGTCGGCTCGTCGAGCCCCCGGAGGTACGAGCCGTCGTACCACGCCGCCGCGATCACGTACTCGGTCTCGACGCGGCGTCCTTCGTCGGTCTCGACGACGAACCGGTCACTCCCGGCGCGTTCGACGGACTCGACCAGTTCCGGGCGAAGCTCCCCGCCTACCTCCTCGACGTGGGTGTGCAACAGGCCCCGGAACGTCTCGATGTCGATGCCGCCGGGAAAGCCCGGGTAGTTTTCGAGGTACGCACACCGCGGCAGTGCCGCCTTCCCGCGGTCGAACACCACGGTATCGAGGCCGTACCGGGCGGCGAACACGCCGGCGCCACAGCCGGCCGGTCCGCCGCCGACGATCACGACCTCTCGTTTCGCGTCGATGTCGGCGTCGCCCCGGCTCATAGATTTCCGTTCACGATGTCGGCCACGCGCTCGCGGTCGAACAGTGTTTCGCCGCCGAACTCGTCGGGATAGAGATCCTGTGCGGCTCGCTCGGTCTGGAACAGGTTGATAATCGGGCCCTGATAGGTCATGCCGCCGTAGATGACGCGGTCGTTCTGGACCGCCCGCAACTCGCTCGCGGTGTCGTGATTACGCATGTGCGAGACGAAATCCTCGTGGAATTGCTCCTCGGTGACGCGGCCCTGCTGGCGAATGGCGATCACGTCCGGGTCGACTTCCAGCAGCGTCTCGTAGTCGATCGTCCCGCGGCTCGCGTGAAAGTCGGCAACCTCGCTTTCGGCCAGCGCGCGCTCGACGTTCAGGTCGTTCCAGTGCTTGGACTGGGTGCCCTCGTTGATAACGTAGGGGTAGAACGCCTCCGGTGGGACCGACTTCGGGAACAGCACCGCGACGCTCGGCGTCTCGTCGGGAAGCCGCGGCTGGATCGTCGAGAGAAACTCGTCGTGTAGCTGTGCGAACGCCTCGTAGCGCTCCTGTTCTTGGAACACTTCCGCGACCTTCTCGAAGGCTTCGTACAGCGTGTATCGCTGGTAGTCGTGCCACGGGTAGCTCCCCGAGAAGATCGTGTTGCCGAAAAACGGTCCGACGCCGGATTCGATCTCGTCCACGTCGCTCTGGGACCACTGCAGCCGGTTGATCATGAAGTTCGGATCGATCAGGTGCACGTCGGCTTCGATCTGGTAGAACACTTCCTGATCGGTGCCGTCCTGCCAGAGCTGGGTAAGCTCGCTCTTGTCGACCGAGACACCGGGGAGCTCGTCGTAGTGGTGCGAGCCGAACCGCTGTCGGATGCCGATCGCGGCGAGGCCGTCGGCCTGTCCGAGGGCGACGCCCATGTCAGCGTAATCGCCAGTGTAAGGGAACCACGTCTCCGGCACCTCTTCGAACTCGACGGTGCCGACCGGTTCGATCGTCGCCGAGTACGTGCCGTCCGTATCGCCGTCAGTCGTACCGCCGTAGGTCGTACAGCCAGCCATCCCGCCGACTGCGGCGGCCGCGGCGGTCGTCAGTACGTTTCGTCTCGTCGTAGCGGGGCACTTATCCATGCTTTTAGGTCAACCTAAAAATTTAAAACAGTTCCGATGTCCCCGTCTTGCTGGACGAAAAAGTGCCCGTACAGGATCTGTGGCGACAGCTAACGCCTGTTCTCCGAGGGCGAACAGCGCCGGACCGCAGTCTTCGGCTTAGAGGT
The DNA here is from genome assembly GCF_900215575.1 of Natronoarchaeum philippinense. Classification (NCBI taxonomy): domain Archaea; kingdom Methanobacteriati; phylum Methanobacteriota; class Halobacteria; order Halobacteriales; family Natronoarchaeaceae; genus Natronoarchaeum; species Natronoarchaeum philippinense. The sequence continues at coordinate 517,832 of NZ_OBEJ01000003.1, forward strand.
CGCCGTCGACGATCTCGGCGACCCGCTCGGCGTCGAACAGCGACGCTTCGACGCCGTAGACCTGCTCGGCGGCGCGCTCGGTCACCACGAGGTTCGTGATCGGACCCTGATACAGCGGCCCGCCGCGGTAGACATCGCCGTTCTGGACGGCGGTCAGTTTCTGGGCGGTGTCGTCGCTCTCCATCTGGGCGACGAGCCCGTTTTGGAACTCCTCACGCGTCTGGTTCTCGTGACCGCGGAACAAGAGTACGTCCGGGTCGATCTCCAGCAGCGTTTCGTAGTCGACGCTCCCGCGGTTGTCGTGGAAGTCGCGGACGCTGGTTTCGTCGAAGGCGTCGCGCACGCCCAGATCTCGCCACTGCTTGAAGCTCGTCCCCTCGCCGATCAGGTACGGCGAGAACGACGTGGCGTCGGCTGCGCCCGCCCACATGATCGCCACGGACGGTCGCTCGCTCTCGCTGGGCACGATTTCCTCGACGTTGGACTGGAACTGCTCGTGGAGGTCGACGAAGGCGTCGTAGCGCTCTTGCTGTTGGAACAGCTCGGCGAGCTTGCCGAACGCCTCGTACAGCGACAGGTAGGGGTAGTCCTCGTGCCAGTCGTAGCCCGTCGAGAAGATGCTGTTGCCGAAGAAGGGTCCGGACTGGTTTGCAACGCGGTCGATCTTCTCCTGTGACCAGCCCTTGAACCGGTTCATCAGGAAGTTGGGGTCGATGACGTTCACGTCGGCCTTAGGGTCGTAGAACTGCTCTTCGCTGACGCCGTCCTGATACAGCGCCGTCATGTCGCTCTTGTCGACGCTCACGCCGGGGATCTCGTCGTAGTACTGCGTGTGGTACCGTGAGGGCAGCCAGACGCCTTCCGGCGGCTGCTGGCCGAGCGCGATTCCCATGTCCGCCCAGCTTCCGTTGTTCGCGTACCACGTCTCTGGCACCTCGTCGAACTCGACAGTGCCGACTGGTTCCATCGTCACGGAGTACGCGCCCTCCGTATCGTCGTTCGAGTCGCCGTAGGTCGTACAGCCGGCCACTGCCCCAGCACCGGCGACGGCGCCCATCGTCTTGAGTACGTTTCGTCGGTTCGCAGTGAACGAGTCGGTCATCGTCTTTTAGGCGATCCTAAAATAATAAAAGGGTTCTGTTATTTTGGTCGGCCTAAAAACTAGACGAAAGAAACCGGATTACCGGTGACCGTCCGGCAGCGCCCGGTGGGGGAGAACCTGTAGCTCGGGCTCGTGTTCGACGGTCGCCTCGACGCCGAAGACGTCCGCGAGCAGTTGCTCGGTCACGACGTCTTCGGGCGGCCCCCAGTCGTACAGTTCGCCGTCGCACATCGCCACGAGATAGTCGGCGAACCGGGCGGCTTGGGCGATGTCGTGGAGCACGACCGCCACGGTAACGTCCTTGCGCTCGTTGAGCTGGCGAACGGTTTCGAGCACCCGAAACTGGTGATACAGGTCCAGAAACGTCGTCGGCTCGTCGAGCAACAGCACGTCGGTGTCCTGTGCGAGCACCATCGCAATCCACGCGAGTTGCTTCTGGCCGCCGCTCAACTGCCCGAGTTCGGCGTCGCGCAGGTGTTCGACCCCCGCCAGATCGAGCGCTCGCTCGACGGCCTCGCGGTCATCCTCGGTGACGCTGTCGAAAAAGCCCCGGTGGGGATAGCGCCCGTGGTAGGTCAGATCCTCGACGGTGATGCTGTCGAGCGAGTCGTTCTCTTGGGAAAGCACGCCCAGCTCTCGGGCCAGTTCCTTCTTGTCGAACGAGTCGAGGTCTTGGCCGCGGATGCGGACTACGCCCTCGTCGGGGTCGAGCCGGTCCGACAGCGCCTTCAACAGCGTGCTCTTGCCGCTCCCGTTCGGGCCGACCAGCGCCGTCACCTCGCCCTCGGGAATGTCGAGGCGCGCGCAGTCGACGACGGTGCCGTCGCTGGTCGGATAGCTCAACTCCAGATCGTCCCCGACGAGCGCGCTGTCGACGACGGTGCCGTCGCCGTCGGTGATGCGATCGTCGGCCTCGTCGACGTTTGCGCGTCCCATCAGAGCTCACCCATGGATTGCTGTTTCCGCATCAGATACAGGAAGTAGGGGCCGCCGATCAGCCCCGTGACGACGCCGACGGGCATCTGCGTCGGCGCCAGCGCGAGGCGCGCGCCCACGTCCGCGGCGACCATCAGCGCCGGGCCGGCGAACACGCACCCGACCATCAGCTGTCGGTAGTCGCTGCCGACGACGTTGCGGACGATGTGGGGCACGACCAGCCCGAAGAAGCCGACGATGCCGGCCACCGAGATGGCGGCGCTGGCCGCGAGGATGGCGATCCCCGAGAGGAAAAACCGAACGCGCTCGACGCGCATTCCCAGCGACTGGGCGGTCTGCTCGCCCAGCAACAGCACGTTCAACTGCCGGGCGCCGGCCAGCGCGACGACGATCGCAAACGCCGTCGGCAGGAGCGCGATCCGGACCTGTTCCCAACCGGTGCCCGTGAGCGACCCCGTCGTCCACGCGATCGCGGTCTGGACGACGCCCAGATCGTTGGCGAAAAACATCAGCGCGCGCTGGAGCGACTGAAACACCATGTTGACGATCACGCCCGCGAGCACGAGCCGAACCGGGCTCGTCCCGCCTTTCCACGCGATGGCGTAGACGAGCAGGAACGCCGCCGCGCCGCCGATCGCCGCGAAGAACGGCAGGAAAGGGGCCAGCCCGCTGAACACCACGAGCGTCAGCAACACCGCGAAGCCGGCGCCCGAACTCACGCCGAGGATGAAGGGGCTGGCCAGCTCGTTGCGCGTCACCGCCTGAAAGATCGCCCCAGAGACCGCCAGCGCGGCGCCGGCGATAATCCCGACGAACACGCGGGGCAGCCGAATGTTCCAGACGACGACGCTCTCGGTGCTCATCTGGGGTAGTTCGCCGCCGAGCAAGAAGGCGTTCCACGCGTTCAGGTTGAACACGACTCGCGGATCGAACACCGCGGACCACGCCTGCAGTGCCGTCATCGTGTACGTCCCGAACGTGACCTGCACGAGCCCCGCGAGCACCGTGATCGCGGTACACGCGAAGCAAAACACCGCCAGCGTCGGTGTGAACCAGCGCTGGTGTCGGCCGGGAGTAGAGTGAGATGTAGTCGTCTGTGATTCGCCCATCTTAGTTTAGGTATCCCTAAACGGATGGATAGATGTTGCGATTCAGATTCACCTTGGACTACGACTCCGACGCTTCACCGTCACCTTCGCCGGCCGGACGCTAGACGAGGTCGTCACACCGCTCCCGCAGTCGGCGTCGCCGCGGACGCGCGCCGCCTCAGGTTTGGCCAGTGACGATATCGGCGACGCGGCCGCGGTCGAACAGCGGCCCGTCGAAGGCGTCCGGATAGATCGCGTGGACGGCACGTTCGGTCGCAAACAGGTTGGTGATCGGCCCTTGGTGGCTCGGCCCGCCCCGAAACACTCGGCCGTCTTGGACGGCAGTGATCGTCTGGCCGGCCTCGTGGGATCGCATCGTGTCGAGGACGCGCTCGACGAACTCTTCGCGGGAGTACCGCTCCGTCCCCCGGACGAGAAGCACGTCGGGATCGATGCGCTCGATCGTCCGGTAGCCGATCGTGCCGTCGTCGCCGGTCGGTAGCTCGTCGGCCCCTACGTCGGCGAGCGCGTCGCCGACGCCGAGGTCGCGCCACTGTTTCGTGCTCGTCCCGCGGTCGGCGATCCGCAACGGCGCAAACGTGTCTTTCCCCACTGGGCGCACGAGCAAGGCGTCCGGGCGGTCGCTGGCCGACGGCATCTCGGCCTGCAGTTCGGCGAGCCACTCGTCGTGCAACGCGGCGAACGCCTCGTAGCGCTCTTGCTGTTGGAACACCACCGCGACCTTCTCGAAGGCTTCGTACAGCGTGTAGTACCGGTAGCCGTGCCAGCTCTGATTTCGGCTGTCGATCGCGTTTCCGACGAACGGTCCGACCTCGGCGTCAATCTCCTGAGCGGCCGCGGCGTTGAACTCGAACGTCGACTCGTAGACGAGTCGGTTCGGGTCCATCAGATGTACGTCGGCGTCGATATCGCGGAACGATCCTTGGTCGATCTGACCCGCTTTCCCGTCGAGGGCCGCCGGGCGGTCCTCGAAGCCGACGCCGGGCAGTTCCTCGTACACGTCGGTCCGGTATCGCTGGCGGTCTCCGACGGCCGCGAGTCCGTCGGCGACGCCCAGCGCGACGCCCATGTCGGCGTATCCCGGCGAATAGGCGAGCCACTGCTCGGGAACGGCGTCGAACTCGACGGTACCGACCGGTTCCATCGACACCGCGTAGGCGGCCGAACGATCGGTTTCCGTGTCCTTGGGTGGCCGCGAGCGCTGGATCGAACTGGTCCCGCTGGCTACCGCGCCAGCGACGGAGACGACGGCACTCGCGCGCAGGAGGTCCCGCCGGCTCAGACCCTGCTCGTTCGTCACGGCGTCACCACCCCCGGTAGACCCGCCGGGACGACGGAAGCGCGACGCCGACACCTCGTCTGCTCGGCGTGCGATCGACGGTCCGATGGTGGATAGGGCACATACCGTCGTGACTCGCCGGCCAGTTTATAGGCTCTCTGGATCCATATCCGTTCGATTACACAGTATTACTCTCCGATTTGAATATTTTACTCACGTATAGTTGCCCGTACGTCACGACCGACAAAGAGCGCCGTCGGATCGAAGCCGCAAACGGGACTGGTGTATCGATGGCCGCCGGTTCGTGCCGGATCGCGGCCCTACTGTTCGCTGGTATCGCTCTGGTCGCCACCGGTCCCCGAGCCGCTCTGGTCACCGCCGGTTTCCGCGTCGCTCTCGTTTGCCCCGCCGTCTGTACTACTCTCGTTGGCGCCGGAACTCGCTTCGCTGTTCTCCGGATCGATCTCCTCGACGTCGACGTCCGCGCCGTTGACGCCGCTACCGGAGACGACGGGTCGGAGGTTGTAGCCGCCGTTGCCTTTCTTGACGACGTGGATGTCGAACACGAACTCGACGGACTCGTCGGACTGCACCTCGAACTCGTGGACGATCTGTAGCTTTCCGCTGGGCAGTTTCACGTCGACCTGCTCGCCGTCGACGATTCCCTCGATGTCGGCCGCGTGGAGTTCGACCTTGGAGTAGGTGCCGGTCTCCAGTTCGCCTTCGAATACCGACACCGCTTTGTCGCCGACGACCTGCGTCAGGTCGACGGTTTCGCCCTCCAGATCGAGCCAGAAGAACGCGCGGTCGCCGCCGCCGCTCTCGGGTGCGTTGCCCTCCGCGTCGGCGCCGTCGCCGCCGTCGTCCTCCGACCCACCGCTTTCCGTTTCGCTCCCGTTTGCCGCCTCGGCATCCGACGTGTTCGTCGCATCGTCGCTATCGTTCTCGCCCGCTTCGTCGCCACTCTCGTCGCTGCTTCCGTCTTCGGAGCCTTTGAACACGCGCGCTCTATCGAGTGTCACCTCGAGCGAGTCGAAGTCGCCGATGTCGGCGGGAAGGTCCGTCACGAGCAACTGGAACGCACCGGTCTCGTTGCCATCGTCTGCGTTCCCGGTCATGCCGGTACAACCGGCCACCAGCGTGGCGCCCGCTGCGCCGCCGGCCGCCAGCACCGCACGGCGCGGGAGGCTGTGCTCGTCGGAGCGTCCGTCGGCGTCAGATCGGTGTCGTGTCATCAGCCACGTCCAGTGGTCGATCGGTCTAATAGCTGCCAGTTCGTCAATCCGGATTACCGACAGTTCAACGCCGTTCATTCGGTTTTGGTCCCGGATTCAACGGGATTTACGTCGGTGTATCGGCCGGCTGGGGCTGAGCTGGGAAACAGCGATGTAACTGGGTCGGTTGCTCGGTGACACCCCGCGGGCGCACCCGAGCACTACCCGGACTGGCTCGTGTTCCGGAACGTGTGGCTGCCGGATCGGCCAGCGCTCAACTCGACCAAGGGTCGGTAAGTTGCAGCTCGTACCGAGCAACTTCTCCGACACGTCCCGGGGCAGACGGGTGGAGTTCGACGTCTTGATCGTGGCGGACAGAGATCGAACCTGACGGTCCCGTCCGCGCAATCAGCACGTCATCGCCGTCGTAGAGGTCCGCGCTCGCACTCACCGTGGTTTTCCCGTTCGTGTTGTTCGTGACCGTCACGTTGACCCTCACCGAGTTGGTCCCGCCAAGCTTGGCGTTCTCGATCCCGTGGTCCAGCACTTCGATATCGTCGCCGAACTCGTTTGCCGTTACTTCGCCGTCGGCACTGTCACCGCCGAGAACGCCTGTGCAACCTGCTATGCCGGCAGCAGCGAGTGTCGCCCCGGTGGCGAGAACTGTTCGACGATGCGTGGAGGTTTGCTCCGTCATGGGGTGTTTCGACCCGTCATCGCATAAAAATATGTTGCGACAGATACGACGCCACCGCGAAAAAAGCGCTACCCAATCGCTACGGCTGGTTACTTACTCGCCTTTGGGCTGGCCCCAGTCTTCCTGCAGTTTGGGGCGCTCGTCGACCGGCTCGACGTCGATCGGCTCGTCTTTGTGCTGGCGGGCTTCGAGCGCCGCCTCGGCGGAGGCCTGCGTCGAGAAGTAGGTCACTTCCTCTTCGACGGCCGTTTCGAGCAGGTTGCGGTCCCGCGAGACGATCAGGTCGACCTCGCCGCGCTGGACGGCGTCTTCCAAGTCGACTGCCTCGCAGAGTTCGTAGTACTCCGAGAAGCCCTCCACGAGATCCTCGCCGGCCTCGGTGCCGGGGTCGGGGAACTCGTCGGCCGAGAGGTCGACGACGACGGTGCCGTCCTCGGGGATCGGCTTGCCGACCGAGTCTTGGGCCTTGTCGTAGGCCTTGCCGAACGTGTCGGCGGTGCCCATGACCTCGCCGGTCGATTTCATCTCCGGGCCGAGGCGCGGGTCAGATCCCGGCAGGCGGTCGAAGGGCAGGACGACCTCCTTGATCGAGGTCTGTTCGGGAACCTGCTCTTCGACGTCGAGGTCGGCCAGCGACTCGCCGGCCATCACTTTGGCGGCGAGCTTGGCGATCGGGACGCCGGTGGCCTTCGAGATGAACGGCACCGTACGCGAGGAGCGCGGGTTGGCTTCGAGCACGTACACCTCGCCGTCCTTGACGGCCAGCTGGACGTTCAGCAGGCCGACGGTGTCGAGCGCGTCGGCGATGTCCTCGGCGACCTCGCGGACGCGGCGGTTCACGTCGCGGCCCAGCGAGCGCGGCGGGATCATGCAGGCGGAGTCGCCCGAGTGGACGCCCGCGGTCTCGACGTGCTCCATGATGCCGCCGATGAGCACGTCGTCGCCGTCGGCGACGGCGTCAACGTCCAGTTCGACGGCATCTTCGAGGAAGTCGTCGACGAGGATCGGCTTGTCCGGCGCGACGCGGACGGCCTCCTCGATGTACTCTTCGAGTTCGGCGTCGTCGTAGACCACGTCCATCGCGCGGCCACCCAGCACGTAGGAGGGGCGTACGAGGACGGGATAGCCGATGTCGTGAGCGAGTTCGAGCGCTTCGTCCTCGCTGAAGGCGGTGCCGCCCTCGGGCTGGGCGATACCCAGCTCGTCCATCAGCTCGTTGAACCGGTCGCGGTCCTCCGCGAGGTCCATCGCCTCGACGGTGGTCCCCATGATCTCGCAGTCGAGATCGCGGCGTTCGAGTTCGGCTTCGAGCGGTTCGCCGATGTTGACGGAGGTCTGGCCGCCGAACTGCACCATCACGCCGTCGGCGCCGGTCGCCTCGATCACGTCGGCGACCTCCTCGGCGGTGATCGGCTCGAAAAAGAGCCCGTCGGAGGTGTCGTAGTCGGTCGAGACCGTCTCGGGGTTGTTGTTGACGACGTGCGCGTCGATGCCGGCCTCGCGCAGCGCACGGACCGCGTGGACCGAACAGTAGTCGAACTCGACGCCCTGCCCGATGCGGATCGGGCCGCCGCCGACGACGACGACGCTTTCGGCGTCCTGATCGACTTGGACCTCGTCGGTGAGGCGGCTCTGGCCCTTGCTGGCGGCCGCCTGCCGCGCCGAGTAGTAGTACGGCGTCGTCGCTTGGAACTCGCCGGCGCAGGTGTCGACTTGCTTGAACGAGCGATCGGGGGTCGACGCCTCGACGGCGTCGATGTCGCCGCCGTCCGCACGGGGCAGTTCGGAGGCCTCGCTGGCCTCGACGCCGGCGGCGATCTGGCCGTCGGTGAAGCCGATCTCGGCGGCGCCGTCGAACTCGCCGTCCTGTGCGGCCTCTGCGGCCTCGGCGACGTTCTGGTAGCGCTCGACGTACCACTCGTAGATGTTCGTGAAGTCGACGACCTCCTCGACGGAGTAGCCGCGCTCGAACGCCTCGAACATCGCGTAGGGGCGGTCCGGCGTCGGGCGCTCCAGATAGTCGGTTTCGAGTTCGTCGTCGCTGAGTTCGTCCCAGTCAGGCTCGGGCTCGTACTCGCTGGAGCGCAGTGCCTTCAGCAGAGACTCCTCGAAGGTCCGGCCGATTGCCATCGCTTCGCCCGTGGATTTCATCGCGGTGCTCAGCTCGAACTCCACGTCGTCGAACTTGTCTTTGGGCCAGCGGGGCACCTTGGTGACGACGTAGTCGATCGCGGGCTCGAACGCGGCGGTCGTTTCGCCGGTGATCTCGTTTTCGATCTCGTGGAGGCGCTTGCCGAGTGCGACCTTCGCGGTGACGCGGGCGATCGGGTAGCCCGTCGCCTTCGATGCCAGCGCCGAAGAGCGCGAGACGCGCGGATTGACCTCGACGACGCGGTACTCGCCACCGGGCGTGCCGTCGTCGCGCCACGCGAACTGGATGTTACAGCCGCCTTGGATGCCGAGGTCGCGGATCACCTTCAGCGCGGAGTCGCGCATCTCTTGGTGGCCCTCGTCGGGGATGACCTGCGAGGGCGTGACGACGGTGGACTCGCCCGTGTGGATCCCCATCGGGTCGATGTTCTCCATGTTGCAGATGATGATACAGGAGTTGTCGGCGTCCCGCATCACTTCGTACTCCAGTTCGACCCAGCCGGCGATCGACTCGGTGATGAGCACCTCGCTGTTGCGCGAGAGGCGAAGCCCCTTGCGGACGCGCTCGACGAGCTCGTCGAACTCGTCGACGACGCCAGAGCCCGATCCTCCGAGCGTGTAGGTCGTCCGCGCGATCACGGGCAGGCCGCCGACCTCGTCGACGGCGTCCTGCACGCGCTCTTCGAGGTCGTCCTCGGTCAGCTCCGCGACGGCCTCGTCGTCGTCGAGTTCGATCGTCGTCGACTGGGCGACGGGCTCGTCGAGCTCTTCCATGCGCTGGCGGAACAGCTCGCGGTCCTCGGTCGCGTAGATAGTGTCCAGCGGCGTCCCCATAATCTCGACGTCGTGTTCGTCGAGGACGCCCTCCTCGGCGAGTTCGGCCGTGACGTTCAGGCCGGTCTGCCCCCCGAGACCGGCGATGACGCCGTCGGGCTGTTCCTTGCGGATGATCTCGCCGATCGCCTCGGTTGTGATCGGCTCGATGTACACCTGATCGGCCATCTCCGGGTCGGTCATGATCGTCGCCGGGTTGGAGTTGACCAGCACGACCTCCGCGCCTTCCTCTTGCAGGGCACGACAGGCCTGAGCGCCCGAGTAGTCGAACTCTGCTGCCTGCCCGATCTGGATTGGGCCGCTCCCGATGAGCAGGATCTTGCGGTCTTCCTCCGCCGGTGTGTTTGTCCCGTCGCTCGTCATTTCTATCTACTCAAAATCCGCACATCGTAATAAGCCCGGCGATGGATTACGAAGAGCGAAATGGAGTTTCGAAATTCGTACCCATCAGGGATCGTCGGCGTCCGGCACGCAGGCGCCCGTACGCGCGGCACAGTGGGTTAGCGGGCACAGTACTGTGATAGAGAATTTCATACACCCATTTTCGGCTTCCAGCAGCCGCTCCGCGTGCCGGTCACCGACGATCGTCTCACTGCGGGTTACAGTTCGTAGCGGTACGGCTGGCCGCGGTGGACCTCGACGCCGCCGCGTTCGGCCTGCCGGCCGAGCACTGTTGCAATCCGGTGGGCGCTGTCGAACGCTTCGCCGCGTTCTTTCAGCAGCACCAGTATCTCCCGCGCCGTCAGCGGCTCGTCGACCTCGGCGTCCTCGATTACGTCTCTGATGCGCTCGTACTCCCCCCGAGCGTGCATACGCGTCTGGCTTCGTCGCGGGGACTGATAAAGTTGCGTCGTGCGCGCGTCCGACGCGACGGCGTCAAGCGCTCTTTTGGCTCAACTGATGATGGTTTGCGGTCTTCAGCGAAAGGGAAGCCTTTCGAGGTAGTTTACTGGGCAGTGCCGAAAAAATACTTACTGCCGGCATAGAGAATCTGTTGTATGGGACGCAAACCCTCCATTGCGTACCTCTTTGCCTCGGCCGTGGGTGCTATGCTGGCCGTTGTGGGCGCATGGCTTCCGTGGGTACGCAAGCAGCCAGTTGGTACTACTGATGGACAATTGTACTACACGTCTGAATGGGTCTCTGGGTTAGAGACCGGCTTTCAAGGGTTCGACGTGCTTGGTGTACTGCTTGCCATTTCGATCGTATTGGCCGTCTTCGTGGCTCGGCGGAAGAATTGGCGACCTGATGGTATTCTCATCGGTGCTGGGGGACTTCTGTTCCTGTGGGGCGGTGCCACATTCAACTCCTATCGGACAGTCGACCGGTATGTGATTGAGACGGGACTCTATCTCGTGCTCGTCAGCGGGTGTCTGTTCGTACTGCTCGGCGTAGGCACAGTTCTCAAACGGCGCTTCACGGCTACTGCACATCCCTGAGTCAGTCACGCAAACCTCTGCGGAAATCATGCCGACAAAAAATCCAACTGCTGTGTTCGCCACAGCTAGCCGTTCCTACGCGGCTGTGTCGTGCTCGCTCTCGAAATTCCGGTGAACTGCGTCCACCGACATCCCGTTCGACGCAGTCTCACGGGATTCGCCCCGCGATTTCTCGGCTCGCACACACGGCCTAGGCGGCCGTATCGTGCTCGCTCTCGAAATCGCGCTGCGCCCGGTACTGCTCGACGAACTCGGCCACGTCGAACTCCAGCATCTGCTCTTCGAACTCCGAGGCTGCCGAATCGCTGTCGGCGTGGCTGATCGCGTGTTCCATCAACTCGACGATCAGCTCGACGACGATCTCGTGGAGTCGGCGCGAGTCGAACTCCGAGACCCAGAGCAGTCCGTAGCCGACGTTGCCGTCGTCGCTCTTGTCGGCGCTTTCGATCTTCTCGGGAAACTCCTCCATCACGACGCCCATGACGTGGGGCGTCCCGAACTCGTCGAAGTCGTCGTCTGTCTCGATGGTCTCGCGCAGCATCTCGACGAGCGCTTCGGGGACGAATCGGGAGGGCGGGTGCACGTCCATCACGACCGCGTGGCTCGATCCGCAGTCGCAATCGAACTCCCGCACTCCCAGATCCAGCGCCCGCGGGTCAATTGACTCACCGCAGGGTAGCGACAGCTCGTCGCTCGCTCCGCCCGGGACGCGCGGTTCTGCCATGCTCGTGGGTTGTCGGTCAGGCCGAATAAACTCCCCGCCTTGCGGTCGGTCGGCAACGGCTTGCCGGACGGTGGCGACGCCGCGGCCCCCGCGGCGTCACCGCGAAACGGTAACTCACTTATCCGCACCGTCCCAACCGCCGGTCATGGAACGACGGGAGCCGCCACAGACCGACGAGGGCTGGTACGTCCTCCACGACCTGCGGACGATCGACTGGGACGCTTGGCGCGGAGCGTCCGAGCGCGACCGCGAACTGGCAATCGACGACGGCGTCGAGTTCTTGGAGGCTGCCGAGAATCTCGACGACGCCGATGCGGGCGCCTCGGCCGTCTTCAGCGTGTTCGGCCACGAGGCCGACCTGCTGATCCTCCACCTTCGCCCGACGATTCGGGAGCTGGATACCCTAGAGCGCCGGTTCGAGCAGACCGCCTTCGCCGAGTTCACCGAGCGCACGAACTCCTATCTCTCGGTGACCGAAGCGTCGGGCTACACCGGCGCCGAGGCGTACTTCGACCCCGAGCAGGAGGCCGACCCGGGCATCACGAACTACATCGAGTCCCGGCTGTATCCCGACCTGCCAGACGCCGAGTTCGTCAGCTTCTACCCGATGGACAAGCGCCGCCAGCCCGAGCAGAACTGGTACGATCTGTCCTTCGAGGATCGGGCCGACCTGATGTCCGGCCACGGCGACATCGGCCGGGACTACGCCGGCAAGGTCAGCCAGATCATCTCCGGCAGCGTCGGGCTGGACGACTTCGAGTGGGGCGTCACCCTCTTCGCCGACGATCCGACCGACGTGAAGGACCTGCTCTACGAGATGCGCTTTGACCCCTCCTCTTCGAAGTACGCCGAGTTCGGCTCGTTCGTCTCGGGGCGCCGGTTCCCGCCAGCCGACTTGGACGCGCTACTCGCTGGCGAACCGGTTCCCACCGAGGAGCGAACCGACGACGCCGCTGGCGCCGACGAGGAACTGCTCGACGAACTCGACCGCTTCGGCGTCGACGCCGCCGACGCGCCCGCGGGGTCGTCCGGGCTGGTCGTCTACTCCGAAGCCGATGTCGAGACCGTCCGCGAGGAAGTCGACGGCCTGCGCGGGAACTTCGAGCACTACGACTCGCACCTGCTGACGGAAGTCTACGAGGACGGGGACGACGCTGCCATCGTCAGCCTCTGGGAGACCGACAGCGCCGCCGGCACCGCCGCCGGCTTCCTCGAAGAGCTGCCGGGCGTCTCTGACTACCATCAGGGCTCGCTCGGCGGCGACGCCGACGGCGAGGACGCGGACGACGGACGAGACGCGGCCGCCAACGACGACAGTGGCGAAAGCGCTCCGTCTCACGCCCATGGCAGCGACGAGGACACCGACATCCGCGAGGAACTCGAAGACCGTGGCATCTACGCCGGCCAACCGCACGGCGAGGACGTGTACGCGCTCGTGCTGTACTCCGAGGCCGATCCCGAGGAGCTTTCCGAGGAAGTCGAGAGCCTGAGCGACGGCTTCGACCGCTACGACACCCACCTCGGCACCTCGGTGTACGAGGCACCGCCGGAGGACGCCGACCCTGCGGTCGTCAGCCTCTGGGAGACCGAAAGCGCCGCCGGCACCGCCAGCGACTATCTCGACGACCTGCCGGGGATCGTCCGACAGGCCGGCGATCGCGAGTCCGGCTTCGGCACGATGGGGATGTTCTACACGGTCAAACCCGACCACCGCGACGATTTCGTCGAGAAGTTCGACACCGTCGGCGGCCTGCTCGCGGACATGGACGGCCACGTCCGGACCGACCTCTACGCGAACCGCGAGGACGAAAACGACATGTTCATCGCCAGCCGCTGGGAGTCCCGCGAGGACTGCATGGCCTTCTTCCGAAGCGACGCCTTCAGCGACACCGTCGACTGGGGCCGGGACGTGCTCGCGGACCGTCCGCGACACGTCTTCCTCGCCTGAGCTACTCTAACTCCTCGACGGTCGCTCCCGCGGCGTTTCGCTTGACGCTTCGAATGCCCTTCTTCGCGTTCGCTTTCGACGTGTAGCCCTCGCCGGAGTCGGCGATCACGTTGCCGTTGTCGTGGACGAGTCGCCAGCGCCACTCGTCGGCCCGGTCGCGGTACAACTCGAAAGTCGCGTTCGACGCCTCGGCGTCGGCATCGCGCTCTGCCATGGCGTTGGCTACGAGCGCCGATCGGATTAGTGGCAGGTCGGTTGCCGAGCCGAACGCTCGGGCACGAGATGTCCAACGGAAAACAAAGCGATGGCTGTCCAGTCTGGCGGGACGGAGCGAGCGACCCTTACGAGCCCCAGAAGTTGTCCCGGCTTCCGAGGCGCTCGCGGTCGGTGGCGCTGTCGTCCTCGCCGGCGTCGGCTGCCTCGTCCTCGACGTCGTCGGCGTCGTCGCCCTCTTCGTCCGCGTCCTCGTCCATCGGGAGCCGCTCTAGCTCCTCGGCGCGGGCGTGGTTCGAGTGGACGTTCGTAATCTCGACGCGAGCGCGGGCGTCGGGCAGGACGCCGTCGACCAGCACGATGAACCCGTCGTCGGTACGGCCGACGCCGGCGCCGCTCTCGTGGATGTCGGTCACGTCGACGACGACCTCCTCTTTGGGCTTGACGGGCTGGGTTTTCAGATCGCTGATGGGCTGGCCGTAGTGGTTACACCACTCTTTGCCGCCCCGGTCGCCGTAGTGGGTGCATCCCATCCCTTCGATGCGCTCGTTGAAGCTCGGGCAGTCGTCCGCCAGTGGACAGTCAGCCATGCGTTTGGGTATTCGACCGGTCAAGTAAACGCTTGCGACTGGGTTGGAAGCCTCAAAGCGACCGCGTTGCAGTGTGATTTGTCTTCCGTCGATCGGCAGTGTGTGATGCCGACGCCGAAACGGCTTCAGTTGGTTCCGCTCCGGACGATACGTTAATATGACAGGGATTCAACCACTCGTCGTATGAGCGAGTTCTCCGACCGCCTCGGAACCGGCGTCGCGTCGCTCCGCGACCTTGTTCCGCTGGCAGCCCTCCCGGTCGTGCTGTCCGTGCTCGATTTCGACGCGATCAGGAACGTGCTGGCGTTCGACGGCGTCCACGTCGGACTGAAGTTCGGCATCCCCGTCCCGATCGTCGATCTCTGGTCCGTCGTCGACCCGCCGAACGCCGGCGTCACGGGTGGAACGACCTACCAGTGGGAAGCCGGAACGACCGACCTGCTCGCGGTCGCCGGCGGGGGCGGGAGCGCGCTCGTCGCTGCGATCGGGTTCGCGTTCGTCGGCTTCCTCGTAGAGGGGATGCTCGCCGCGGGCTATCTCGGAAGCGTCCACGAGTACCTGACGACGGGACAGTACGGCTTCGTCGCCAACGTTCGCCGGTACGCCGTCCCGATCGTCGGGCTGTATCTCCTCGGCCTCGCCGCGTTTCTGGCCGCCGTGCCCGTGCTTCTCGTCGCGCCGCCGCTGATCATCCCCGGTGCAATCGTCTTTCTGGCCGCGATCTTCCTGCTCTGGGCGACGCCGTACCTGATCGTCGTACGGGACTGTTCGCTGCGCGAGGGGCTGGTCCGGAGCTACCGACTCGCGGCCGCTGGCGGTCCGCACTTTCGGTTCACGCTCACGTATCTCTTGGCCGTGCTCGCCCTGTCTTTTCCCGCCTCACTCGTCGTCGCAAACGCCGGCGCCGTCGGCCTGCTGGTCGGGCTTGCTGCGATCGGCCCGCTCGGACTGACGCTGAACGTCGCGGTCATGGACTTCGTGCTGGATCTCGCGGGGCCACAGCGGCGTCCGACCGCGTGATCTCCGGGCCGCGAAAGGCAGGTTTCAAGCGGCCCCTCGGCGAACCCGTTCGTATGTACGACCGCATCAAGGGCTTTCGGGACTTCTACCCCGCAGAGATGCAGGCCCGCCGGCAGGTCTTCGACGATGTCGAGGACACCGTCCGGGCGTACGGCTTCCGCGAGATCGACACGCCGACGCTCGAACCGGCCGAGATGTACATCGACAAGAGCGGCGAGGAGATCGTCGAGGAACTGTACAGCTTCGAGGACCAAGGCGGGCGCCACGTCGCGCTCACGCCTGAACTGACGCCGACGGTCGCCCGGATGGTCGTCGCCAAGCAACAGGAGCTCTCGAAGCCGATCAAGTGGTTCTCGACGCGGCCGTTCTGGCGCTACGAGGAGCCCCAGCAGGGCCGGTTCCGCGAGTTCTACCAGACCAACGTCGACATCTTCGGGTCGAGCGAGCCCGACGCCGACGCCGAAATTCTCGCGGTCGCCGGCGACATGCTCACCAATCTCGGACTCGATCAATCGGACTTCGAGTTCCGCGTCTCCCACCGCGACATCCTCGGCGGCCTGCTGGAGACGTTCGACGGCGATATCGACGTGCGCGAGGCGATCCGGGCGGTCGACAAGAGCGCGAAAGTCGAGCAAGCCGAGTACCACGACCTGCTCGTCGGCGCCGGCCTGAGCTACGAGCAGGCAGAGCGCTTCGACGAGTTGCTCGACGTGGACGAGGCGAACCTCGACGAGCTGATCGAGTTTGCGGGCACCGAACGCATCGAAGACGCCGTCACGAACCTGCAGAACGTCCTCGACGCCGCCGAGGACTTCGGCGTCCGCGAGCACTGCACGCTCTCGCTCGAAACCGCCCGCGGGCTGGACTACTACACCGGCGTCGTCTTCGAGTGCTTCGACTCCACTGGCGAGGTCTCCCGCGCGGTCTTCGGCGGCGGTCGCTACGACGACCTCATCGAGAGCTTCGGCGGCCAGCCAACCCCCGCCGTCGGCTTCGCGCCCGGCGACGCCACGCTCTCGCTTCTCCTCCAGCGCGCCGGTGTCTGGCCCGAAGAAGCCCTCTCGACAGATTACTACGTCCTGCAAGTCGGCGACACCCGCGACGTGGCCGCCCGGATCGCCCGCGATCTGCGCGCGTCGGGCAACGTCGTCGAGACCGACGTGGCCGACCGGAGCTTCGGCGCCCAGATGAACTACGCCGACTCGATCAACGCCGAGACGGTCGTGATCGCCGGCGAGCGCGACCTCGAAAACGGCGAGGTGACGGTCAAGGACATGGAAAGCGGCGACCAGACCACCGCGCCCGTCGACGCGTTCCCGGGCGAGCACGACCGGCCGACGTACGACGACTTCGCCTGACGCCGCCGCGATTTTTGCACCGACCGGCCGCTTGATGCCGATGCTCGACCCAGTTCCGCCGTGCGCGTTCACTACCTCCAGCACGTCCCCTACGAACCGCCCGCGGCGATCGCCGACTGGGCACGCGAGCGCGGCCACGACCTGACCGGAACTCTGCTGTACGACGACGAGCCGCTGCCCGATCCAGACGAGTTCGATGTGCTCGTCGTGCTGGGCGGGCCGATGGGCGTCTACGACGACGCCGAGTATCCCCATCTCGACGCCGAGCGCGAGCTGATTCGGACCGTCCACGACGACGGTACGCCGATCCTCGGCGTCTGTCTCGGCGCCCAACTGCTGGCCGCCGCGCTCGGCGCCGAGGTGTACCCACACGAGCGCTCCGAGATCGGGTGGTTTCCGGTCGAGGCGACCGACGCCGCGGCCGGCTCGCCGCTGGCGCCGCTGGGCGAGGCGTTCACCGCCCTGCACTGGCACGGCGACACCTACGACCTGCCCGAGGGCGCGACGCAACTGGCACGGACCGACGCCTGCGAGCAGCAGGCCTTCGTCGTCGGGAACTCGCTGGGGCTGCAGTTTCACCTCGAATCGACGCCCGAGAGTCTGGCCGCGCTCGTCGACGCCGCCGGCGAACTGGGCGACGGCGAGTACGTGCAGTCCGAGGCGGAACTGCTGACTGACGACGCACCCTACGAGGCGTGCCGCGAGGGGCTGTACGCGGTGCTGGATCGACTGATGGCGTCGGCCTGAAGAATCCGGACTCCCGCGCTCAGATCACGCCCGTCTTTTCGGCGACCGAGCGCGCCGCGTCCTCTTCGATACCGTCACCGAGGATCGTGTAGCGGTCCCGAATCTCGTGACAGGTCGACAGCGCTTCGACGACCTCCTCGGGCTCTAGGTCCAGTTCCGCCGCGGTCGTCGGGGCGTCGATGCTGTCCAGTGCCGATCGGATGTCCGTCCAGATGCCGTCCTCGCCGCTGTGGAGGTAGGCGGTCATGATCGACCCGACGCCGACCTGATGGCCGTGGAGCGCGCGGCCGGGCGCGATCCGGTCGAGCTGGTGCGAAAAGAGGTGCTCGGCGCCCGAGGCGGGCCGCGAGGAGCCGGCGATCGACATGGCGACGCCCGAGGACACGAGCGCCTTGACGACGATCCACGACGACTCCTCTAAGCCCGGTCGGATCGAGTCGGCGTTGCTCACCAGCATCTCGGCGGTCATCTCCGAGAGTGCGGCGCCGTAGCCCGAGTAGGGAACGCTCTTGAGTCGGTCGGCGAGCCGCCAGTCCATCACTGCGGTGTAGTTGCTGATGATGTCGGCACAGCCCGCGGTCGTCAGCTCCCACGGCGCGTTCGCCAGAATCTCGGTATCGGCGACGACCGCCAGCGGCGGCTCGGCGGCGACGCTGTGGCGCGTGCCGCCGTCGGGGACCGACCCGCGGTTGCTGACGATCCCGTCGTGGCTCGCCGCCGTCGGCACCGAGACGAACCCGCGGCCAATGTCGTCGCTGGCCATCTTGGCGATGTCGATGGCTTTCCCGCCGCCGACGCCGATCAGAAAGCCCGGATCGACCTCGCGGGCGGTGTCGATCACGCGCTGGATCGCCTCGAAGCTCGCGTCCTCGACTTCGACGATCTCGGGGTCGACGCCCTCGGCGGCGAACTGCTCGACGATCCGGTCGGCGGCGATCTCCCGCGGCGTCGGGCTGGTGACGATCAGCGGCTGCCCCTGCAGGTGGAGCTCCCGGACGGCCTCGACCGTCTGGTCGATGACCCCGTGGCCCACCACCACGTTCCGCGGCAGGCGGATCCAGGTGGACTTCTCGAACATACTCGGGCGAAGACACCCGACTGTGAAAAGGTTGCCCCGCCACGACGCGTTCGGCGTCCGCACTCAGAGCGTATCCAGCACGCCCAGCACCCGCTCTTCGGCGTCCCGATCGGGCCCGTTCTCGCGGCCCGTCCGATCGCTTTCGAGGTGGTCCTCGACGGCGCGCTCGATGCCGTCCTCGACCGAAACCGGCTCCCACCCGAGATCCGCGAGCTTCTCGGTCGACATGACGTGTGGATAGTCGCGGTACAGCGGGAAGTCCTCCAGCTCGATGCCCGCGGTCGCCAGTTCGCGCTCGCCGGCGGTGACGACCTCCACGTCGGCGTCGAGCGCGTCGGCGACGGTCTCGACGGCCTCCTGTAGGGTGAGCAGCCGCCGGTCGCCGGTGTTGTACGCCTCGCCCGGCTCGCCCTCTTCGGCCACCACGCGCAGCGCCCGCGCCACGCTCTCGACGTAGACGCGATGCCAGAGGTTCGTGCCGTCGCCCGGAACGATCACGCGGTCGTGCTCTGCCGCCCGGTCGATCCAGTAGTCGAAGCGCTCGGTGTAGTCGTGAGGGCCGTAGACGACCGGCGGGCGGAGGCTCATCGCGTTCACCCCACGCTCGGCGGCCGCAAACACCGCTCGATCGCCTTCGGCCTTGCGCGGGCCGTAGGTCTCGTGGGAGTCGTCGCGGGCCTGCTCGTCAGTACATTCGCACAGCGTCGTCTCGTCCTCGCGCTTGGGAACGTCTTCGTCGCCGTAGGCCGCGCCGCTGGAGACGTACACGTACGCATCGACCTCGTCGAACAGTCGCGTCGCCGTCCGCACCTCCTTTGGCTTGTACGCGACGCAGTCGATCACAACGTCCGGATCGGTCGCCGCGGCGTCGGCCAGATCGCCGTCATCGGTGCGGTCGCCCTCGACGTGGGCCACGTCGTCCGCGTCGGCGAAGGGGTTCTCGTGGTTCCCGCGGTTGAAGATCGTCACGTCGTAGCCGTGCTCTCGGAACTCCTCGACGGCATAACGCCCGATGAATCGAGTGCCGCCGATCACCAGTACGCTATCGCCCGTCTCCGTGCTCATGGCTCGGGGTTCGTCGCGGACGGGAAAACTGTGGCGGGACGGCGGTGCCGCCGCTCCGTCGCGGCGTCCAGATGTTCGGCGAGTGCGACCGGCAAGACGGGTTCGGCCGCGGGCAAAACTGTGGTATCAGGTTACACGGCATATCCTGACAATGCCCTGATACACCATGCAGCGACGCAGTCCACAGTCATTGAGTTGTATATTCATGGCCTGTGGTTTTAGGATATGGCCGTGAACAATTTGCGTGCCTGGATTCGGATGTGGTTCTGAATCCGGCGCCTCTGACATGACCGCATGCGGGGGACTCCCCCGCTTTCGAACGGTACGTATCCCGGAATGTTTATCAGCATAGCTGTCACGTACCCAATATGATCGTCGAGTTCGGGACCGACCAGCCCCCACTGGAGACGGCAGTCTCACGGGCTCCCGACATCGAGATCGAACTGGAGCATCTCGCAGCGACTGGCTCGATCCCGTTGCAGGCGTTTTTCTGGGCGTACGGCGATCAGCTTTCGAGCTTCGAGGCCGGACTCGACGAGGATGTCGGTGTCGACCGATGGGCGCTTCTCGAAGCGAAAGGCGGCGACCACCTCTACCGAGTGACTCACACGGCTGATCCGCCGATCGTCAACCTGTACCGACACGCCGTCGCCCACGACGCGATTCTCAGCGAAGCGTCGATCACCAACGACGGCTACCGTGCTAGGATGTTCGTCCCCGATCGGGACGCGCTGAACGCGTGGCGCGACGCGTGTCAGGAATCGGGACTGTCGATCGATGTCACCGCGCTCTACGGCGCCGAACGGACGCCACCCGAGCGTCATCACGGCCTCTCCGAGGAGCAACGCGAGGCCCTGCTGATCGCCGCTAAAAAAGGCTACTTCTCGATTCCGCGCGAGACCTCGCTTGCCGGACTGGCCGAGAAACTCGGCGTGTCGAGTCAGGCCGCCTCCGAGCGACTGCGCCGCGGGATGGAACGGCTGGTCGACGACGCGCTGGTCGACGACGAGTAAAACAGCGCCGCGACGACGCCGCCGCTCAGTCGTCGCTCGACGCGGCGAACTCGGCGGTCGCGTCGGCGTCCGGCGTCGCGCCGGAGGGCAGATCCTCACGAACGTCGTCGGCACCCTCTTCGAGCACGTCGGCGTAGGCGTCGGGCATCACCTTGACGACGTTGTCGAGTTCTTCCTCCCAGTTGTCGAGCACGTACTGGCCGCGGTCGCTGTCGGTGTAGGCGACGTGGTTCTCGACGAGTCGGCGGAGCATCTGCCGGTCGCGGTCGTCGAGCGCGTGCTCGACCGACACCATGCCGCGGTTGACCGACTCCTCGAAGTCGCCCTCGCGGTCTAGCACGTACGCGACGCCGCCGGACATGCCGGCCGCGAAGTTCTTCCCGGTGTCGCCAAGCACCGCGACGACGCCGCCGGTCATGTACTCGCAGCCGTGGTCGCCGACCGATTCGACGACCGCTGTGACGCCGGAGTTGCGAACGGCGAAGCGCTCGCCGGCCTTGCCGTTGACGTACAGCTCGCCCTGCGTGGCGCCGTACAGCGCGACGTTGCCGATCAGGGAGTTGTCCTCGGGCTCGTAGGGCGCTTCCGGCGGCGTCTGGACGACGAGCTTGCCGCCCGAGAGGCCCTTGCCGACGTAGTCGTTGGCGCCGCCGGTCAGCCGCATCGTGACGCCGTCGGCGAGGAACGCGCCGAAGCTCTGGCCGGCGGTGCCGTGGAAGTCCACGTCGATCGTGTCTTCGGGCAGCCCGTCGCCGCCGTACGCCGTCGAGACGCGGTTCGACAGCATCGCGCCGACCGCGCGGTCGACGTTCGAGATGTCCGATTCGACGGCGACCGGTTCGCCCGACTCGATGGCTGGTTCGGCGGCTTCGATCAGGTCATGATCGAGTTGCTCGTCGATCTCGTGGGTCTGCTCGCGGGTCTTCCGACGCTGGTCGCCGTTCGGTTCGGCCAGCACGCCCGAGAGGTCGACGTTTTTCGCCTTCGGGTGCTCGACGTCGTCGCGCTGGTCGAGCACGTCGACGCGGCCGACCATCTCGTCGACGGTTTCGAAGCCGAGTTCGGCCATGATCTCCCGAAGCTCTTGGGCGATAAACGTCATGTAGTTGATAACGTGCTCGGGCTGGCCGGGGAAGCGGTTCCGGAGCTTCTCGCGCTGGGTGGCGACGCCGACCGGGCAGGTGTTTTTGTGACACTGGCGGGCCATCACGCAGCCCGAGGTCACGAGCGACGCCGTCCCGAAGATGTACTCTTCGGCGCCCAGCGCCGCGGCGACGGCCACGTCGCGGCCGGTCTTCATTCCGCCGTCCGCGGAGACGCGGATCCGGTCCCGGAGGTCGGTCTCGACGAGCATCTGGTTGGCTTCGGCGAGGCCGAGTTCCCACGGCAGGCCGGCGTTCTTGATCGACGTACGCGGGCTGGCGCCCGTGCCGCCGGAGTGGCCCGAGATGTGGACCACGTCGGCGTTGGCCTTGGCGACGCCGGCGGCGATCGTGCCGATGCCGGCCTCCGAGACGAGCTTGACGTTGATGTCTGCGTCCGGGCTTGCGGCCTTTAGGTCGTGGATCAGCTGTTTGAGGTCCTCGATCGAGTAGATGTCGTGCAGCGGCGGCGGCGAGATCAGCCCGACGCCCGGCGTCGCGTAGCGGACGTGCGCGATCATCTCGTTGACCTTCATCCCGGGTAGGTGGCCGCCCTCGCCGGGCTTTGAACCCTGTGCCATCTTGATCTGCAGCTCGTCGGCCGAACTCAGGTAGTGGCTGGTGACGCCGAAGCGTCCCGAGGCGACCTGCTTGACGTTGCACTCCTTTTCGGTGCCGAAGCGCTCGGGCGGCTCGCCGCCCTCTCCCGAGTTGGACTTGCCGCCGAGCCGGTTCATGGCGATGGAGTTGTTCTCGTGTGCCTCCGGCGAGAGGCTCCCGAGGCTCATCGCGGCCGTCGAGAAGCGCTCGACGATCTCGTGGATCGGCTCGACCTCCTCGATGGGGATCGACTCGCGCTCGTCGGTCCCGAACTCCAAGAGCCCGCGCAGGGTCTGGAGCGTCTCTTGCTGGTCGTTGATCTCGGCGGCGAACTCCTTGTACCGGTCGTAGTCGCCCGATCGGACCGCCTGCTGGAGCTTGCCGACCGTGTCGGGGTTCCACTGGTGGTGGATACCGTCCGAGCGGTTCTCGAACTCGCCGTAGCGGTCGATGTCGGCGTCGTCGTCCCACGCGTTGGCGTGCCGGTCTGCGGCGTCAGCCTCGATCTCGGCGACGCCGATGCCGCCGGTGCGCGCTTCGGTGCCCTCGAAGTACTCGGCGACGAAGTCGTCGTCGAGCCCGACCGCCTCGAAGATCTGGGCGCCCTGATAGCTCTCGACCGTCGAGATGCCCATCTTCGCCATCGTCTTGAGCAGGCCGTTCTCGACGGCGCCGACGTAGTCGTCGACAGCCTCGGCGAGATCGGCGCCGTCCTCGCCCGCGACGACGTTTGCGATCGTCTGGTAGGCGAGGTAGGGATCGACGGCGTCGGCGCCGTAGCCGACCAGCGTGGCGAAGTGATGGACCGTGCGCGGGCCGGCCGATTCGACGACGAGCCCGGCGTGGTTCCGGAGCCCGTTGCGCACGAGATGGTGATGGACCGCGCCGGTCGCCAGCAGCGCCGGGATCGGCACCCGGTCGGGACCGGTCGCCCGGTCCGAGAGCACGACGACATCGTTGCCGGCGTCGATCGCGTCGACGGCGTCCTGACGGACGCGTTCGACGGCGGCCTCCATGTCGCCACCGCGCTCGTAGGTGGTGTCGACGGTGGCGGCCGACATGCCGTTGGCGTCCAGTTCCTTGATCGCCGCCGTCTCGGCGTCGGTCAGGATCGGCGAGTCGAGCACGAGTTGGCGGGCGTGTGCGGGCGACTCGTCGAGCAGGTTGCGCTGGAAGCCCAGCCGCGATTCGAGGCTCGTGACGAGTTCCTCGCGGATGTAGTCCAGCGGCGGGTTCGTCACCTGCGCGAACAGCTGTTTGAAATACGAAAACAGCGGGCGGTTGTAGTCCGACAGCACCGACAGCGGCGTGTCGTCGCCCATCGAGCCGACGGGGTCTTTCCCGTCTTTCATCATCGGCTCGATCATGTTTTCGAGTTCGTCGTGGCTGTAGCCGTGGGTCGCCTGATGCGCCCGGAGGTCCTCGACGGAGTCGCGGGGTGCGAGGTCCTCGGAATCGGCAACGTCTTCGATTCGGACCTGCTGGTCGTCGACCCACTCGCCGTACTTCTCGTCGGTCAGGTCGTCGAACACCTCGTCGTCGGGAATGACCCGCCCCTCCTCGGGATCGGCCAAGAAGAGCTGGCCGGGCTGGAGCCGGCCACGCTCGACGATCTCGCCGTAGTCGGGTTCGAGCGCGCCGGCCTCGCTGGCCATGATCAGTCGGTTGTCCGAAGTCACGTCGTATCGGCACGGTCGCAGGCCGTTGCGGTCGAGCACGGCGCCGACGCGGTCGCCGTCAGTCGCACAGACTAGCGCGGGGCCGTCCCACGGCTCGACGAGCGAGGCGTGGAAGTCGTACCACTCCTTGCGGTCTTCGGGCATCTGGTCGTCGCTGCGCCAAGCTTCGGGAATCAGCATCCGGAGCGCGTGGGGCAGATCGCGGCCGTCCTCTAAGAGGAGTTCGAGCGCGTTGTCGACCGAGGCGGTGTCGGACTGATCGGGGTCGTCGATGATAGGTTTGACCGCTTCCACGTCCTCGCCGAGCGCGTCACTCTGGATGTCCGTCTCACGGGCGCGCATCCAGTTGATGTTGCCCTGAATCGTGTTGAACTCGCCGTTGTGGATGATACCGCGGTAGGGATGGGCGAGATGCCACGCGCCGAGC
Source organism: Natronoarchaeum philippinense (assembly GCF_900215575.1). Classification (NCBI taxonomy): domain Archaea; kingdom Methanobacteriati; phylum Methanobacteriota; class Halobacteria; order Halobacteriales; family Natronoarchaeaceae; genus Natronoarchaeum; species Natronoarchaeum philippinense. Next base: position 542,197 of record NZ_OBEJ01000003.1, read on the forward strand.
GTGTTCGTCGAGAAGCGCTCGTGGACCATGACGAACGTCGACTGGACGCGCTCGTCGGCGAGGTCGGGGTAGTACGTCGAGACCTGCTCGCCCTTGAGCAGGCCCTTGTAGACGAGCGTCTTGCGGTCGAGCGAGCAGACGTAGAACCGTTCGGCACCAGCGAGATCGGCGTCCTCGACGGCGTTTTCGAGCGCTCTCCGGGCGACGTACAGCGCGCGGTCGAACTCGTCGTCCGAGACAGCGTCCGTCGGCGTCACGAAGCACTGCCAAACGTCGGGTTCGGCGTCGACGGCGGTCGCGCCGAGGTCGGCGTTGTCCGTCGGAACCGACCGCCAGTGGACGACCTCCAGATCGTAGTCGGCCAGCACGTCCTCGGTTCGGTCGCGCAGCGCGGCGGCGGCCGCAGCATCTTGGGGGAGGAAAAACGAGCCGACAGCGTACTGGTCGGGCAGATCGACGTCGAGAACGTCAGCGAAGAATTCGCGCGGCGTCTGGAGCATCACGCCCGCGCCGTCGCCGGTCGCTTCCTCGGCGCCGGTCGTCCCGCGATGTTCGAGATTCTCCAACAGTTCGATGCCGTCGGCCACTACCTCGTGCGATCGGCCGTCGTCGAGATCCATGACGACGCCGACGCCGCAGTTGGACCGTTCGTCGTCGGGGCTGGCGAGGCCCACCGAACGGTCCGCGTTCGTGTCTCGTTGCTGAGTCATATGCGCAGACTTGATCTTCTCCAATAAGAGGGTTCTCCTGAATGGCTAAGGGTATTATATACACATGCAATGTTATATTAGGTCTGTGTATCTTCAGTATTTTTGGAGGGTATTCTGACTGATTTTGATTTCGCCCCCGGTATTGGCGGCGAAAATACACAACTCGCAACGGCCCAGCAGCGGTCGCGACGGCGCCGCTGTCGGGCACCTCGCTGGCCGCTACGATCTCGGACGGTGCGCCGGCGCTCGCCCCGAGGTTGAAACCGGATGACGGACGAACGACCGACTGTGAGCTTCGTACTCGGCCGTGGCGAGGAGCATCGGCCGCCGACTCCCGACTCGCGGACAGCGAGCGACCGGCCATCGATGGCTGGACGATTGGGCACCTACCGGGCGCTCGACGGCAGCGAGGGGGCGGACCTCTATCTCGATCTCGACGGTCCCCACGCTGTGCTGATCGTCGGCAAGCGCGGCTACGGCAAGTCCTACACGCTCGGCGTCCTCGCGGAGTCGCTGGCGCGCTCGCCCGGCGTCGCGCCGGTCGTTATCGATCCGATGGGCGTGTTCGGCGAGCTCGCGGCCGACGCCGAAGGCGATCCAGTTCCTGCCGAAACGATCACCGAGCCGACGGTCGCTCCCGATTCGCTGGACCCTCGCTCGTGGTGCGAGTTGCTCGAGCTTTCGCCCGAAGGTGGTCCCGGCGGCCTCGTCTGGCAGGCTGCCGGCGAGGCGTCGACGCTCGCGGGAATGTGCGACCACGTCGCGGACGCCGACGCGCCGGCAGCGCCCGTGCGTGCGGCGATCAATCATCTCGAACTGGCGGCCTCGTGGGGCGTGTTCGACGCCGACGGACTGGATGCAACCGCGCTCGGCGGTGCGGCGGCCACGGTCGTCGACCTCTCGGGGCTCGACGCCGCACCCGCGAACGCCGTCTGTCGCGGCGTCGCCGAGGCGCTCTATCGCGCTCGCGTGACCGAGTCGATCGACCGACTCCCGTGGCTCCTGCTCGACGAGGCCCACGCCTTCTTCGACGGCGTCGCCGAACCGGCGCTCCGGACGATCCTGACGCGCGGTCGCGCGCCCGGCGTGAGTCTCGTCGCGGCGACCCAGCGCCCGAACGCGGTACCGGATGTCGGCGTCTCCCAGTCGGACGTGCTCGTCGCCCACCGACTCACCGCCGGGCCGGACCTCGACGCCTTAGAGCGGGTCCAGCCGACGTATCTGAGCGGCACGCTCGGCGAACGGATGCCCCATTCTCCCGGCGATATCGTCGTGATCGACGACGCGACCGAGACGGTCCACGCCGCCAGCGTCCGGCGCCGCGACACGCCCCACGGCGGGGACAGCCCCAGCGCGAGCGATGCCGTCACCGACGGCTGATCGAGATTCGACCGGTCAGAAAATAGTCGCTGGAAACCGGGCTGTCGACGCCCAGTCAGCAGTCTTCGCTCGCCGAGAGCTGGGTAACGTTTCCGCTCTCGTTGCCGCCTGCGCTCTCGTTGCCGTCGATTCCGACCGCGTCGTCGCTGGCGTTGCCGCTCGCGTTGCTGGCGTTACCGTCGCCGCCGTCCGGCGTCGCGTCTGCGTCGTCGTCATCGTCGTCGTCGTCGTCATCGTCGTCGTCATCGTCGTCTTCGATCGTGATCTCAGCGTCGTCCGTGACAGGCTCTCCGTCTTCGGTGTAGGGTCCGTCCTCCTCGCCGTCGGAGTCGACGAAGTTGTACTCCTCGTTGTCGTCGGTATCCATGTGGGGCATGGCGATCAGCGTCTCGTCGTCGGTAAGCTCGTCGTCGTCGAAATCGGCCCCGACGACTGCGTCTTCGTCGTAGAGATCGACTTCGATGTCCTCGTGATCGCCCGATCCGAGGTAGTCGCTCGTGCCGATGACGCTCCCGATCACCTCACCGTCGAGCAGGCTACTGTCGTGGATCGTTACGAATCCGCCGTCGGGCAGGGTCGCTTCGGCCACTTCGACGCTGGTGCCGTCGCTCTCCTGATCGTCGAACGTGACGGCTGCGGTCTCGTCGTCGCCGTCGTCCCCGCCATTGCCCTCCGTGTCTGGCGTGAGCGCGTCGACGTCGAGCAGGAGGTCGAACGCCTCCTCGTCGTCCTCGGGTTCGAGATAGCCCACGGCGTACGCCGAGTACACCGTGTTGCCCATCAGTTCCACGTCGAACTCGGCGACGGCCTCGTCCTCGCCGGCCGGCCGAATCTCCAGCGTATAGGTGCCCTCCGGAACGTCGACGCTCTCGTCCTCACCGAACTCGAGGTCGGTCACGAGTTCGTTGTCGTCGGCGACGACGTCGACGGCCGGAGCGTCTGGCGAGGCGTGGAGTACGCGCACGCGGCTCTCGTCGTCGTCGAGGTCCTCGATGTCGACGTCCAGCAACAGCAGTTCGAGCGGTTCGTCGCCGTCCTCGGCAGCCTCGCCGACCACGACGGCCGTGGCCGCGCCTGACGGAACGTCGACGCTTTCGTCGATCACCGCCGCGTCGGTGTCCTCGCCAGTCGGGACGACCATCACGTCGTACTCGCCCGAGAGCAAGACGAGGTAGTCGCTGACCTCCCCGAATGCTACGTCTTCGAGTATGAGTACGTCGTTGACGTACACGTCGACGTTCGGCGCGTCCGGCGACGCGTGAACCGCCTTGATGCTGGCAACGTCTCCTCCGTTCCCGTTTCCGTTGTCGTTTGCTTCGTCATCGGAGTCCGATTGCGAATTGTTTTCGCCGGCGAACGCTACCCCCGTCCCCCCGAGGATGGCCGCCGCTCCCATGCCGGTCAGTACAGTTCGTCGAGTCGTATCTCCCGTCATGATACGAGTCTAACTATGGAAATTAAACTAAAGTGCGTTGTTATGACTAAGGATTTTTAATTTAGCCCTTTGATAGCTTCAGACGATGAATTACTGCAGGCGACTGCAGGGTCGGCGTCGCGTTCGATAGGCTCACTGTCGCGCTGAGTATCGGTTTGTTGCGTGCAATCCCCGATCTGAGTGTGCTGTCTATCGATTTCGCTTGCGCGCGGTGACGCCGCCGCGTCCGCCGGTGTCGGTGCGACGAACGCCGCGGTAGTATCCGCTTCGAAGGCTTTATCGGCGGCGTGGGCCACCCTTCGGGTAACATGGCAGAGAAACCGGCCTCGATGTACCGGGAGATCAGCAAGCCGCCCTACACGCGCAAGGAGTTCATGGGCGGCATCCCCGGCTCGAAGATCGCACAGCACCAGATGGGCGACCTCCAGTCCGACCCCGAGG